>NZ_JAMYLP010000060.1:0-35096 GCF_040318085.1 Mesorhizobium sp. M1322 | reverse complement strand
AAACCTCCTTCGTCTTTCCCGCCGAAATAGAATCGAGCTTCGCCCCAAAGCGCAACCGAGATGTGTGAATGCGATAGGTCACTATACGGGGAGAAGTGCCCGGCAGGGCGATGAGGGGCGGCGCCGACATCTTCGATTGATCGTCCCCAACGCGGTTGGAGAGCTATGCTGCGACCGACGGACTTTTCAGCCGACCGCGCAAGCCTCTGCAGGCCAAAACGCCGCGGTCAACACCGCGGCGTCTTTCGAAATCAATCTCCTGAGCCGGACCCTAGCTTGACGGCTGAGGCTCCATGCCGCCTTCGGGCTCCGGGCCCTTCTTGCGGCGGCTGCCGGACTTCGGCACGGCCGAGCCACGGCTCGGTGGCGTGTCGTCGCCGAGATCGCGGGCGGGCTTGTGGCCGGCGATCAGCTGCTTGATCTCCTCGCCGGACAGCGTCTCATACTCCAACAGCCCCTGCGCCAGCGCGATCCATTCCTTCTTCTTCTTGGTCAGGATGGATTTCGCCGTCGAATAGGCCTCGTCGATCAGCCGGCGCACTTCGGCGTCGATTATCTGGGCCGTCTCTTCCGAGACGTTCTGCGTGCGCGCCACCGAATGGCCGAGGAAGACCTCTTCCTGGTTATCGCCATAGGCGACATGGCCGAGCTTGTCGGAGAAGCCCCAGCGCGTGACCATGGCGCGCGCCAGCTTGGTCGCCTGCTCGATATCCGAGGAGGCGCCCGAGGTGATGTTCTCCTTGCCGAACTTGAACTCCTCGGCGACGCGGCCACCCATCATGATGGCGAGGCGCGAGATCATGTATTTGTAGCTCATCGAATAGCGATCGCCTTCCGGCAGCTGCATGACCATGCCAAGCGCCCGGCCACGCGGGATGATGGTCGCCTTGTGCAGCGGATCGGCCGACGGCACGTTCAGCGCCAGAATGGCGTGGCCGGCCTCGTGATAGGCGGTGAGTTCCTTCTCGGCCTGGGTCATGGCCGACGAGCGGCGCTCGGCGCCCATCATGATCTTGTCCTTGGCGTCCTCGAACTCGGCCATGGTGACAAGGCGCTTGTTACGGCGCGCCGCCATCAGGGCGGATTCATTGACCAGGTTCATCAGGTCGGCACCGGAAAAGCCCGGCGTGCCGCGTGCTATCACCTTGAGGTCGACATTGGGCGCCAGCGGCACGTTGCGCACATGCACCTTCAGGATCTTCTCGCGGCCGACGATGTCGGGGTTCGGCACCACCACCTGGCGGTCGAACCGGCCGGGCCTGAGCAGCGCCGGATCGAGTACGTCCGGCCGGTTGGTGGCGGCGATCAGAATGATGCTTTCGTTGGATTCGAAGCCGTCCATCTCGACCAGCAACTGGTTCAGCGTCTGCTCGCGTTCGTCGTTGCCGCCGCCGAGGCCGGCGCCGCGATGGCGGCCGACCGCGTCGATTTCGTCGATGAAGATGATGCAGGGCGCATTCTTCTTGGCCTGGTCGAACATGTCGCGGACGCGGCTGGCGCCGACACCGACGAACATCTCGACAAAGTCCGAGCCGGAAATGGTGAAGAACGGCACGTTGGCCTCACCGGCGACCGAACGGGCAAGCAGCGTCTTGCCGGTCCCGGGAGGACCGACGAGCAGCACGCCGCGCGGGATTTTGCCGCCGAGCCGCTGGAACTTCTGCGGATCACGCAGGAATTCGACGATCTCTTCCAGATCTTGCTTGGCTTCGTCGACGCCGGCGACGTCCTGGAAGGTGACGCGGCCATGCGCTTCGGTCAAAAGCTTGGCTTTTGATTTGCCGAAGCCCATGGCGCGGCCGGAGCCGGACTGCATCTGGCGCATGAAGAATATCCAGACGCCAAGGATGAGGATCATCGGCAGCCAGGAGATGAGATAGCCGAACAGCGAATTGGAACCGTCGGATTCGGGACGCGCGTTGATGGTGACGCTCTTGTCCTGGAGTCTCGAAACCAGCGACGGATCACCCGGCGAATAGGTCTGGAAGCCAGTAGAGGTGTCGGTATAGGTGCCAGAGATGCGGGCACCCGCTATGGTCACCGTCTTGACCCGGCCGGCCGCGACATCCTGCAGGAACTGCGAATAGGGGACATCGCTCGCTGCTCCGCGCGTCTGAGGCGTCTGGAACAGATTGAAGAGAGCGATGAGCAGGACCGCTATGATCGCCCAGAGCGCGAGATTGCGATAATTCGGATTCATCAATTGTCCCGTTGGTGTCCGCCGGCGGACACGCGTCGTGAGAGGAAACTTGGGTCTAACATAGGGATGGCGCCTTCCCTTGCCAAGCAGAACAGCATGTCGCGGTTAAGCTTTCGCCCACGATCAACCGGCAGTGTGGCCGCTAAAAGGCGCGGCAGGAAGAAGCGGCGCGCCGATCAGCGCGGCGACAGTTCCGGCCGGCGCCAAGTCGAAGGACGGCAGGAAGCGGGCAAAGGGCGCGACGACCGGGCATACCGCCATTCCCGGCAAGACTGGGCTGTCCTGCGCCGAACTAAGGCATTCGCCAAGAAGTTCGCTTGCACGCCACAGCACCGGCTCGGCCGCCAGGGCCGCGCGGACAAGGCTTGGCGGCGCGTCCTCTTCGGAAATTGCCTGTTTTGCGGCACGAGCCGCGCCGACCGGCGCGATCAAAAATGCACCTGGTTCGTCGCCCAATGTGATCCTCCGGCGGCCGTCCCAGAGGGCATTGTTCACGGCAGGAGCAGCGGGCGGCGGGTTGCGGGTTTCGCGACGCAGGAAGAGGCCGGTACGCCTTGCATCGACCACCGTCCGCGACAATGTGGCGCAAAACGGGGTGGCCCTCAGCCGATCGAGCAGCGCCTCGCTACGAACCTGGTCGGGCAGAAAGGCAACGCCGCCGACAGTCGCCAGCAGGATGCGCAGCGCGTAGACGGCCGCCGCCTCGTCGCCGGCCGTCGCGAAGCCCGGATCGAGACGGATAAGGCCGGCGGCGGGCCTGCTGGCAAAGCCGCGGATCAGCGTGGCCGCGCGATGGCCAAGCTGTTCGCGCTCCACCGCAGCCCGCGCGGCCAGCGCAACCGCGTCTTCCACGCGCTGGATACTATTGCGGTCGGCGAGCGCTGCGCGGATACGCGGCCTCTCGAAAGCCTCGTCTTCATTGGTCGGGTCTTCGGCCCAGCCGACATTCGCGCGCCGCAGGACTTCGCGCAGCGCCGCCCGTCGTGTGCCGAGAAGCGGCCGTGCGATCCAGATCCGCCAGTCGTAAAGGGTCGCGGGCGCCATGCCGGCGAGACCTCGCCCATCTTCGCGTGCCCTATCCTCGCGTGCTTGCCGCATCAGCACGGTCTCGGCCTGGTCGTCGGCAGTGTGGCCGGTCAGGATCAGGCCGATAGCTTCCGCCTGCGCTGCCTCGGACAGCAGCCGGTAGCGTGCCTCTCGCGCGGCAGCTGGCAGGCCGGTCGACGGCTTGCGCCCGGACCAGACCAGGGTGCGGTGGGCAATGCCGCGCCCGACGCAAAGCCTGGCCACGGCTTGCGCTTCCGCCGCCGAGCCCGGCCGCAGCCCGTGATCGATCGTCACAGCCAGCAATTTCGTTGCGGGCGCGGTACGGTCGAGGTGCTCTTTGAGGAGAAGGAGAAGGGCGGTCGAGTCGCTGCCGCCAGACACGGCCGCAACAGCGCCGTTGGTAAAGTCGATCTGCGAAAAAACCGAAGGGTCAGGCTCGGTTTCGAGCGTCAATGCATGTCGCCCAAAAGTAGGCCCGGTTTTGGGGCAACGACATGCAAGAGAAAAACTAGCACGCCGCGAGCGCCCTTTCCTGCTTGACGCGTTCCTTGAGCGTGCCGGAAACGTTGGGATAGCGCTTGCCGATCTCGCCGAAAGTGGCGCAGGCCACGTCGCGCTGATTCAATCCGACCAGCGACACGCCGAGCTTCAGCAGCATGTCGGGAGCCTTCTTGGCCTTCGGATAGTCCTTGCTGGCGGCGAGGAAAGTCTCGGCCGCGTCGCGGTATTTCTGCTGGCCGAGCAGCGACTCACCCAGCCAGTAATGCGCGTCCGCCGCCTTGGCGTCCTTGGGGAAGCGGGCGATGTGGTCGCGAAAACCCTGTTCGGCAGTGCTGTAGTCGCCCGACAGGATGAATTGGTAGGAGTTGCGATAAAGCTCCTCCGGGTCGTCGGTGGCGGGCAGCGCCGCGACCACCGTATCGTCGGACTTGCCGGCCTGCGTACCAGCGGCTTGGTCACCGGGGGCTTGGTCGCTGGTGGCAGGGGCGGTGTTCTGCGCCGGTGCATGTGCCTGGGTGTTGCCGTCGGCGTCGATCACATTGCCGTTCTTGTCGACGGTGATGGTGCCGAACGTCTTCGGCGGCGTGCCCGGGATCACAGTGCCGGGTTCGCCCGTCGGCGATTCGACGATGACCTCCCCGCTCTCACCGCCGGCGGGCGGTGAGCCCGCATCTGCCGGCGCGTGCGTCGCCGGAGCCTCGGCGACGCTGCTGTCGGTGTTGGTGGTGGCGTCGGACTTCTTCTGCTCGGCCGGTTGCTGCGCGCCTTGCGAACCGCCTTCCAGCTGCTGGAAACGGAACTCGTTGTCTTCCTGCTGCTTGCGGATCTGCTCCTGCATCTGCAGCACCTGGAAGTTGAGCTCCTCGATCTTGCCGTTCATTTGCCGGAGTTGTTCCTCCAGCGCGGTAGTGCCGGTGCCATCCTGTGCAAATTGAACCTGATCCGGTTTCTTTTTTTCACCGAAAATGCCGAGCGTCGGCAGGCGGAAGGAAAAACCGCTTTTTTCTGCACCTTGCTCATTGCCGATTGCCGGGACAGCGACGCTTGATACGAGCAGCAGCGCAAGCGTGCCGCTCAAGACCGATCTGAAATGCATGTGCCTCTCGCCGTGAAATTGTTAGCCTGTTGCGTGCCTCGGCTCTTAGCAGGACGGCAGGACTTCGGCCAAATTTTGTTTCAAGTCTCATATCCGGGCGCCGGACATGAAAAAGGCGGCCGCGGCCGCCTTTCGCACATATGTGTTGCATTTTTGCCGATCAGGAGTTGCCGATCAAGAACCGGCGCCGCCGAGCGTGGTGACGGCGCGGCGGTTCTGCGACCAGCAGGAGATGTCGTCGCAAACCGCGACCGGACGCTCCTTGCCGTAGGAAATGGTCTTCAGGCGCTGGGCGGAAACACCCCTGGCGACGAGGAAGTCGCGGGTGGCGGCGGCACGGCGGGCGCCGAGCGCCAGATTGTATTCGCGCGTGCCGCGCTCGTCGGCATGGCCTTCGATAACGATTGCGTACTGCCTATACTGGTTTAGCCACTGCGCCTGGCGCGAAAGCGTCGTCTGCGCATCGGCGCGGATCGAAGACGAATCCGTGTCGAAGAAGATGCGATCGCCGATGTTGACGGTGAAGTCCTGGGCCGATCCGGGCGTTGCCGCCCCGGCGCCGCTGAGACCGAGATCGGCGGCGCTGTTTGGGGTTTTCTTCGAGGCGCAACCGGCGATGGCGAGCAACGCCACCAGCGCGATCATCGCCGGGTTTCTGGTAAGTGCTGCGATACGGCCCATGCCGCCTCTCCTTCGCAATTCGAGTGATTTCGTTGATCGTCCAGTAACCACGTTTGGGTTAACCGGCGTTCAAGAAACACGGTTAAAATTTGGTTTCGGCTGCCGTCCGCAGCCGTTTTGCCAGGGGCCGCCCGAGGGGGGGGTCAACAATGTGCGCGGACCGTAGGCGGAAATGCGGCTAAAACGCGACCAAGCGGTGAAAGGAGTGAATTGAAGAGCTGAGGAATCCCGTTTTCTCCATCTCTTCAATTCTTCAATTCTTCAATTCTCCAATTCCTCTCACTCGAGCAGCGGCGACCAGGCCGGGTCCGACGCGAAATTCGCGGTCGGGATCGACTGTTCGTTGCGGCCGGTGAGATCGACCGAAACGAGTTTCGGCCCGCCTGCTGAATCGCGGAAGAACATCAGCACCCGGCCGTTGGGCGCCCAGGTCGGCCCCTCCTGCTGGAAGCCGGTTGAAAGGATGCGCTCGCCCGAACCGTCGACGCGCATGACGCCGATCTGGAATTCGCCGGCAGTCTGCTTGGTGAAGGCGATGAGATCGCCGCGCGGCGACCATACCGGCGTTGAATAGACGCCGTCGCCGAAGGAGATGCGGGTCTGGCCCGAACCGTCGGCGCCCATCACATAGATCTGCGCGCGGCCGCCGCGGTCGGAGGTGAACACCACCTTGCTGCCATCCGGCGAATAGGACGGCGAGGTGTCGATGGCCGTCGAATTGGTGAGCCTGGTCGTCGAGCGGCTTCTCAAATCCATGGCGAAGATGTTGGAATTGCCGTCGTCGCGCAGCAGGCTCATGATCACCTTTTGGCCGTCGGGCGAGAAGCGCGGCGCAAAGGTCATGCCGGGAAAGTCGCCGACCAGTTCGCGCTGCCCGGTCTCGATCTGCAGCAGATAGACCTTCGGCTGGCCGCTTTCATAGGACATGTAGGTGATTTCCTGCCGGTTCGGCGAGAAACGCGGGGTCAGCACGATCGACTTGCCGTTCGATAGGTAACGGACGTTGGCGCCGTCCTGGTCCATGATGGCGAGGCGCTTCTTGCGCGCGTTCTTTGCGCCCGATTCGTCGATGAAGACGACGCGCGTGTCGAAGTAGCCCTTCTCGCCGGTCAGCCGCTCATAGATGGCGTCCGCGATGATATGAGCGACACGCCTTGTATTGGCGTCGTTGGCGAAGAACTGCTCGCCCGACATCTGCTGGCCGGCAAAGGTGTCCCACAGCCTGTACTGGGCGCGGACGCGGCCGTCGGCCTCCTTGCTGACGCTACCGGTGACCAGCGCCTGGGCATTGATCACCTTCCAGTCCTCGAAGCGGGGCGTGGCATCCGGGTTCGAGATCTTTTCGATGAAGGCGCTCTTGTCGATCGGCGCGAACAGGCCGGAGCGTTTAAGATCTGCGCTGACGATGCCGGAAATCTCCGCGCCCAGCGCATCTCCGCCCTGGAAATCGGTGATGGCGATCGGCAGCGGCTCGACATTGCCTTTGTTGACGTTGAGTTCAACGAGCGCCCGCGCCGGCAAGGTGGCGGCGGCAGTCATGCTCAGCGCCAGCGCTACGATCATCAGGAGCGGCTTGAGGATGGATTTCATGTCTTCTCGCTTCTCTTCAATGATTCTACGGGCGCTAGGCCTATAGGCCCAGCATCTCCCTCGGATCGAAGGTGACCCGAACGTCGGCCCAGATGTCTTGTTTGCCTGCGGGGACCCGCAGTCCGGCCACATCGCATTTCTGAACCGCGCGCACGGCACTTTCGTCGAACGGGCGGTTTCCGCTCGACTGTTCGACGGATGGCCGTCCGTCCAGCTTGCCGGAGGCGTCCAGGTTGAACCGGACTACGACGACGAAATTCTCGGAACCCTCGAGCCCTACCGGCAGGGTCCAGCAACCACCAAGCTGAGCCTCCAACGCCCCCTGCTCCGACCTTGAAAGCTTCTGGCCCTGATCCTTGTCCCCGCCGAGCGATGCCTGCTGGGTCGAGCGCTTGGCGCCGCCGCCGGACGGCTTCCGCTTGTCGAGCAGCGCCGAAATCTCGTCGGCGTTGAACTGCTTGTCTTCCGATTTCGGCCTGGACGAGGCTTCCTTGACTGGTTTGTCGGCGTGCTTGCGCTCCGGCGCCTTGGCGCTTTCGGCCTGAGCCGGCTGCGGCTTCGGCCGCGCCTGCGGGGCGGGCGCCGAGTCCGGAAGCTGCGTCTCCTCGGGTGGCGGTTCCTTGGCAATCGCTTCGGCGACGGCGTCCGGCTTGACCTCAGGCTGCGGGTCGATGGCTGCGGTCTTGTCCTGCGGCGGCGTCGGCGCCGGTTCCTTGGCTGGTGTCGGCTTAGGTTCCGCCTGCTTGACCGGCTCGGGCTTGACCTCTTCCTTCGGCTGCGGCACCGGTGCGACCTCCGTCGCCGGAACAGGCTTGGGCTGCTCCTTCGGCTTCGGCACGTCCTCGGGCTTTGGCTTCTCTTTCGGCGTCGGCGCGGGCGGCGGCGCCTCAGCCTTATCGACTGGCTGGGGCTTGGGATCCGGCGTCGGCGGCTTGTCGGTATCGACGCTGTTGTCGCCGACCGTCTGGGCGTCGGCCACGATGTCCGGACGCTGCGTCGGCAGTGGCGCCGGCTTTTCGCTCACCGCAGCTTTCTTGTCGCCTTTCTGTATCTGCGCTGTCGCCTCCATCGGCACGATTTCGACCGCCAGCGACTCGGCATCGGACGCCGGCAATGCAGCCGGCGCCGACAGCGTGAACAGGCCGAAGCCGATCGCGACCGCATGCAAGATCACCGATGTGGTGAGGCCGGTCCTCATCTTGCGTCTATTGATCCTGTTCCTGCAGTGAAACCAGGCCGATATTCTTGTAGCCGGCGGCCGAGATGCGGGCCATCACCTTCATGGCCGTCCCGTAATCCGTCGCCTTGTCACCCCTGATGAAAATGCGCTCGTCGTAGCCCGTCTTGGAGATCGCCTGCAGCTTCGCCACCAGTTCCTCTATCGGGATCTCAGTTTCCTGCAGGTAAATCTGGCCGGCCGGGTTGATGGAGACGGTTATAGGCTGTGTATCGGCGTTCATCGCCTTGGCCTGTGTGTCCGGCAGGTCGATCGGCACGCCGACCGTCAGCAACGGCGCCGCGACCATGAAGATGATCAGCAGCACCAGCATCACGTCGACCATCGGCGTGACGTTGATTTCCGATATCATCGCGTGATGGCGGCCGCGCCGCCTGTGGCCGCGACCACCGCGTCCTCCGCCACCCGCGCCTACAGACATTCCCATGATTGTTCCTCAGGTCTTCTGCGCGACTTTTTCATCGATTTGGCGCGAGAGTATGGCGGAGAACTCGTCCGCGAACCCTTCCATGCGCACGGCGATCTTGCTCGCGTCCGACGACAGCTTGTTGTAGGCGATGACGGCGGGGATGGCCGCGAGCAGGCCTATTGCCGTGGCCAGCAGCGCTTCGGCAATGCCGGGTGCGACCACCGACAGGCTGGTATTCTTGGATGCGGCGATCGCCTGGAACGAGGTCATGATGCCGATCACGGTGCCGAACAGGCCGATGAAGGGCGCCGCCGAGCCGGTGGTGGCGAGAAAGCCAAGCCGTCCTTCCAGCTTTTCCATTTCGCGGGTCAGCGCCAGGTCCATCGCCTTGTCGATGCGGGTCTGCAGGCCAAGCGGCGATTTCGCGCCCTTCTCGAAGCTCTTCTTCCATTCGCGCATGGCGGCGACGAAGATGGCGCCCATGCCGGTCGTTTTGCGGTCGGCGAGCGTGCGGTAGAGTTCCTCCAGCGACTGCCCGGACCAGAACACCTGTTCGAAGCGATTGAGCGCGAGCCGCATGCGGCCATAGGCGACGAGCTTGTCGACGATGATCGCCCAGGTCCAGATCGAGGCGCAGAGCAGCCCGATCATGACCAGCTTGACCACCCAGCCGGCCTGCATGAACAGCGCCCAAATCGACAAATGCGCGCCCGGTTCGGCGAGTGCGATATTTTCCATGGTTACGTCCTTAAGAATTTTCCGGGCACGGCTGGCGGCTGGCCCATGGGCATCCCTTATGATCCGTTCGCGCAAAGCTGGCGGAATAACCCAAAAATGCACCGTTGGCGGCCTTTTCGGGGCAAATGTTGGTGAAAGGAAGGCGCTGGATTCCTCCAATCTTCACCACTCTCTTCATGAACCGTTATGGTTAAGGATCGGTTAGTAGGTACAGCGCGGCGCATTACCGCGCCTTGAGCGAGTCGCGTGGGACCGTCAGCGAATTATTGACGCCGGTAACCTACTGATTTGCCTTGGATATGAAGGCAGCGATCCATTCCTTAGGAAAACGCCTTGGCCGACCGTTCTCGCCGATGATCGCCGCCTCGACCCGCGCCTCGACCAGCACCTCGCCGCCGCGCTTCAGCTGCTGCGCCATGAAGATGCGGGCCCCCGAAATCTCCTCGGTGCGCGTCTCGATAGTCAAGATATCGTCCATACGGGCGGATCCGCGGAAGTTGATCTCCATGCGCCGTACCACCCAGACCATTCTTTCGCCATGCTTGCCCCCGGCGAGCTCGGTGTGATGGACGCCAGCAAGCCTGAGATAATCGGAACGGCCGCGCTCGAAAAATTCGAGATAGCGCGCGTGGTAGACGACGCCGGAGAAATCGGTGTCGGCATAATAGACCCGCGCCATCAGCCGGTGGCCGAATTCCGTCAGCGCGCCGGAAAGCCCGGCGCAGAGCGCAGCCGATTCACCATGATCGTCCATTGCGCTTTCCTTTTCGGGCCTGACCGGGCACCTGAAGCGCGACGCGCATTAGGTGGTTGTTTCCGTGCGTGTCGTTGTCCCAAAACCGCTACACAGTTTTGGGCGACACGCATTAGCTTGGCGCAAGAACCCGATGGCACTGTTGACGGCGATGATCAAGACCTTGATGGCGGCGCTGCTTGTGCTGGCCGCGCAGGTGCCGCCGGGCCAGGCGGCGAGCTTTTCGATGAAGCGGGGCCTCAATCTCGACCAATGGACGACCTGGCCGGGCGAGGAAGAATGGAGCGACCGGCAGGCGATAATGCCCTATCCGGAATGGCGCAAGTTCCTCAATGACGATGACCTCAAGGCGCTGAAGAGCGCTGGCTTCGATTTCCTGCGCATGCCGGTCGATCCGTCGCCGTTCCTGTCCGGCGAGACGCTGGCGTTGCGCGACGACCTCTATGCCAGCGTGCTGGACTCGGTGCGCATGATCAATCGCGCCGGACTGAAAGTGATCGTCGACATGCACCTGATCCCCAGCGGCAGCAACCGCAAGATCGGCATGGGCCAGGTGATGGACGACCCGCAGACCTTCGACGCCTATGTCGAAATGGTGCGCCGGATGGCGCGCACGCTGGCCGATGAGAATCCGCGCCAAGTCGCCTTCGAGGCGATGAACGAGCCGGTCGTCGACTGCGACGCCGACGGCACCAGCCTCTGGCCGGAGCGCCAGCGGAGACTGTTCGCGGCGGCGCGTTCGTCGGCCACGAAGCTCACCCTGATCCTGACCGGCGCCTGCTATTCCAATGCGGCATCGCTGGCAAAGATCGATCCGAAGGCGATCCCGGACGACAATATCATCTGGACCTTTCACACCTACGACCCGTTCCTGCTGACCCATCAGGGCGCGACCTGGGCCGGCGATTTCATCCCCTATGTGACCGGCCTGCCCTATCCGCTCAGCGCCGTCCCGCGCGCCCAGCTGGAGGCAGCGCTCGATACGATCCGCGCAAGGATCAAGGCCGAGGCGCCATGGACGCGGCAGAGCGGGCTGCTCGCCTATCTCGACGAGCAGGTCGCCGGGATGGACTCGGACGAGAAGCTACTCGGACTGATGGATGCGGCATTCACCAGGGTCGAGGCCTGGGCAAAGGCCAACGGCATCAAGCCAGAGAACATCACGCTGGGCGAATTCGGCATGATCCGCCAGGAATACGGCAATGCCTATGTGATGCCGGCCGAATACCGCGCCGCTTATGTCAGGGATATGATCGCGCGCGCAGAAGCCCATGGCTTCTCGTGGTCGGTATGGAGCTATGGCGGCGCCTTCGGCATCGTCGACGCCTTCGATGGCGAGAAGGCGGAGCCGGAGGTGATGGACGTGGTCAAGTCACTTCGTTGAAGCGGTTCAGGCGGAACCCAGTTCGATCGAAAGAATCTCTGGGCGCATCCCAAAACGCACCGGCAGGATGCTGAAACCGAGCCCTCCGGAGACGATCAGGTTACGGTTCTCCTCCACGACATGGCCATAGGCAAAACGGTTGCCGAGCGGGATGGCACGACCGGAGAATAGCCGAACAGCCGCACCTGCCCGCCATGGGTATGACCGGAAAGCGTCAACGATACCCGTGACGAGACCTTCGGGAATATGTCCGGCTCATGCGCGAGCAGGATAACGGGAGCCTTGTCGCGCACCTTTGCCAGCGTGCCACGCAGATCGTCCAGTCCTTTGAATCTGCTGCGGCCCCAGGCCTTGCCCGGCCGCAGCGCAAGCTGGTCGGCAAGTCCGGCGACCCAGAAGCCATGCCCGTCCTTTTCCAGGCGGACGGCATCGTTTTCCAGGACCGGGATGCCGGCACTTTCGAGAGCCCGGCGCGCCACCGTCGGCCCCAACCCGGCCTTCTGCGCGGAAAGGTCCTCCCACCAGTCGTGGTTGCCAAGGATCGACCACACACCGAGCGGCGCCTTCAGGCCGGACAAGGCCGGCGCCCATTCGGAGGAACCTACCCAGTCCGTCACCAGGCGTGTGCCGGCTGCATAGTCGCCAAGCAGGACAATCAGATCCGGCTGCAGGCTGTTCGCCCGTTCGGCAAGCGACCTGATCCGCTCCGGCGTCATCCATGGCCGGCAAGCATGGATATCGGCGAGAGCGACGACGCGAAGCCGCAATCCTGCAGGCCAGTTTGGCGGCGTCAATGAATAGCGCTTTACATGCGTCAGCAACATCGGCTCGAGGCCAACCGCATAAGCGCTGAGCGACACGGCCGACAAGAACGAACCGCCGATGAGGCGCAGGAAGCCACGTCTGGTGATCATCGCTCAGCTCCGACGGTTCGTGGGACGGACGGTCCCACAGCGAAGCGTTAGAGCCCGCAAATGCGCCGGCAAGCTGACCAGAATTAGGAGATTTTGCGCAGGAATGAAGCCGCAACGCCGCCCGGCTACTCTTCCTGGAACAGGCTGATCTGCTGCTGCGCCAAGTCCTTTGGCGCATCGAGGCCGAGATGCCGCCAGGCATTAGCGGTCAGCACGCGGCCGCGCGGCGTGCGCTGGATAAAACCCTGCTGGATCAGATAGGGCTCGATGATGTCCTCGATGGCGTCGCGCGGCTCGGAAAGCCCCGCCGCGATCGTCTCGATGCCGACCGGCCCGCCGCCAAAATTCCGCGCGATCATCGAGAGATAGCGGCGGTCGAGCGCGTCGAGACCGAGCGCATCGACCTCCAGCCGCGTCAGCGCTTCGTCGGCGATCTGCCGGTCGACATGACCGTCGCCGGCGACGGAGGCAAAATCGCGCACGCGGCGCAACAGCCGGCCGGCGATGCGCGGCGTGCCGCGTGCGCGTCGCGCGATCTCCAGCGCGCCATCGTCGCCGAGCGGCATCGCAAGGATACGGGCGCCACGACGCACGATCTGCTCCAGTTCCTCGACCGAGTAGAAATTGAGGCGGACCGGAATGCCGAAGCGGTCGCGCAGCGGATTGGTCAAAAGACCGAGCCGGGTGGTGGCGGCGACGAGGGTGAAACGGGCTAGGTCGATCTTAACCGAGCGCGCCGCCGGCCCTTCGCCGATGATCAGGTCGAGCTGGAAATCCTCCATCGCCGGATAGAGGATTTCCTCGACCGCCGGGTTGAGCCGGTGGATCTCGTCGATGAACAGCACGTCGCGGTCTTCGAGATTGGTGAGCAGTGCTGCGAGATCACCAGCCTTGGCGATGACCGGGCCGGAGGTCGAGCGGAAATTGACGCCGAGCTCGCGCGCCATGATCTGCGCCAAGGTCGTCTTGCCGAGGCCGGGCGGGCCGACGAACAGCACATGGTCGAGCGCCTCGCTGCGGCCCTTGGCGGCCTCGATGAACACTTTGAGATTGGCCCGCACCGCCGCCTGGCCGACGAAGTCGCCGAGCGTCTGCGGCCGCAAGGTCTGCTCGGCATCCTCGCCGCGCTTGTCGGGAGCAATGAGGCGTGGCGAAAGACTCATGCGGGCACTGTCCGAAGCAAAAGGTTGATATCGACACCGATTGACGTCACTCGGTATCCTTTCGTTCGTCGTATTGTCCAACAACATGGCGGCCCACTGCATCTCTCACCACAGCGTCGATCTCTTTCAGCGTGGCAGGCCCGCCAGGTGGATCACCCAGAAATCCAGCGAGGTCGGCAAATTCGAGATTGCGCGGCGTTCCTATCAGAAGACCATCCATGACCGTCCACCCAATCGTATCGCCTGCCTTGAGCGACAACTCGTCCCGGACTTTCTTTGGAATCGTAAGCTGCCCCCTGGAGGTCAAGCCCGCATATCCGCCCATGCTCTTGTTCCTAGTCGGAATTTAGTTCTCGGGCAACGATTCACCGCGCCAGTTCCTTCAGCCCGAAGCGGATCAGCTTCGATGCATCCGCATCGTCGCCGGCGCTTTTCAGCGCCGCCGCCACCGCATTGGCGGCGATGTCGCGCGAATAGCCGAGATTAACCAGCGCCGAGACGGCGTCGGTGATCGGCGCCGGTGCGACGCCTTCGCCGAGCTCCTGCTTCAAGCCGATGGTGCCGGAGGCAGTGCCCGCGTAGGCCGGCGCCTTATTCTTCAGTTCGGTGACGATGCGCTCGGCCACCTTCTTGCCGACGCCCGGCGCGCGGCTGACCATGGCAATATCACGCAGCGCGATGGCATTGGCCAGATCGGCCGGCGCCAGCGTCGACAGGATGGCCAGCGCCACCTTGGCGCCGACGCCCTGCACATTGCTCATCAGCAGCCGGAACCATTCGCGCTCCAGCACCGACTGGAAACCGTAGAGTCGCAGCATGTCCTCGCGCACATAGGTCTCGATGAACAGCACCACCGCCTCGCCGGGTGCCGGCAACGCGGCAAGCGTACGCGCCGAGCAGTGGGCGACATAGCCGACGCCGTGCACGTCGACGATGCAGAAATCCTCGTCGATTTCGTCCAGCGTGCCTTTGAGCTTGCCGATCATGCCAAAGCTCTCATGTATACAAAGGCCTCATGGATAGGTTTCCGGAGACATGATGTCGAGGTCCGGGAAGTAGCTGCGATAGCGCGCGGCATCGCGTGTCAGCAAACGATGTCCAGCAACGACGGCATGGGCTCCAATGAAGAAATCCGGCAGGGTTCGTTCGCGCACCCCGCCAGCGCGGCGATAGCGGGAATGCGTTACACCGGCGAGGAATGCCGCTTCCCATGGCAAGAGTTCGCGATCCATCTTGAGCGTTTCGACTGCTTTACGAAGTGCCGGCTCCGTCGCTATCAGCGGCGCCAGTTCGGACCAGACGATTGTGTTGATAACGAGAGCGCCATCGCGCCGGCATGCGGTGATCGCCGATACCGACCACTTCGCCTCCCGCCCGGCAGGACCCCACACATCGATCAGGACATTTGTGTCAATCAATGTCGAGATCTTCACGTGGACCCCTCAGCCACTCCATATATTCGTCCGTCGTCATGCCTCCCAGATCCAACGTACCGGCCATATGATCGAGCAGCTGGCTGAACCTGCGGGAAGCCTCTTCTTCGGAAATATTTTCGTTGACCGCAACAACACGGACGCCGTCGTCGGCAGGCAAGAACTCCACCTCCGAGCCTGGGCCGATACCCAGGCGATCCCGTATCTCTTTCGGGATGGTCACCTGTCCTTTGGTCGTTACCCGCATGGTAATACCTCACAGGTATTACTTATTGCCGCTCCGAGAACAAGTCAAGAACAAACTTATCGCATCGGCCCGAAAAAATCGGAATCGATTTTCGGAAAGCACGATGCGTGGATTCAAAGTGCTAGAGCGTACTTTGTGCGTCCACATGGACGCACGTCGCTCTAGACCAGCGCCGCCATCCTATAGACGACACTCTGCCGGTGATGCGCGTGGCAGATGGCAATGGCCAGCGCGTCGGCGGCATCGTCGGTGTCGAAAGTCGCCTTTGGCATCAGCACCTTGACCATCATGTGGATCTGCTTCTTGTCGCCATGGCCGACGCCGATCACCGCCTTCTTGACGGCGTTGGGCGCATATTCGGCAACGACCAGCCCTGCCCGCGCCGGCACCAGCATGGCGATGCCGCGCGCCTGGCCGAGTTTCAGCGTCGCTGCCGCATCCTTGTTGACAAAAGTCTGCTCGACCGCCGCCTCGTGCGGCATGGCGGTATGCAGGATTTCGACGAGCCCATCATGCAACTGGCAAAGACGCGTCGCCAGCGCCGCCTTGTCGTCGGAACGCACGGTGCCGGAGGCGACGAAGCGCAGCGAATTGCCGAGGCTCTCGACGATGCCCCAGCCGGTACGCCTAAGCCCCGGATCGATGCCGATGATGCGAATCGTTTCCCCCATCCGCCAAGTCTACCTTTGGCGGACAGCGATGCCAGCGAAATGTGAACAAACCAGAAACGGGTTCCCGCTACGTCCCGAGCAGCCTGTCAGCCGCGGGCAAAAGCCGTGTTGAGCAGCGTGATCTGGTCGGAAACCGGATTGACGCGGCGGCCGGATGGCGACACGTCAGGCACAGCGCCGCCGTAGATTTCCTCGTCCATGCGACGCACCAGCGCCTGCAGGCGCAGCGAACGGTTGACGAGATCAAGAAAATCCTTGGGCAGTTCGACCCAGCCTGCGGCATCGTTATTGGCGGAAGCGGTGTCGAGACGCACCTTGGATTTTTCGGATGCAACCTGATCGCGGGTCATCTCGCCTGAATTCGCCGCGCGCTGCAAAAGCAACCAGGAGGCGACCTGCATCAGCCTCGTGGTGAGTCGCATCGACTCGGCCGCATAGAGCGTCGCCGCCAGCCTGGACAGTTTCTTCGCCTCCGCCCGGCCCTTGCCGTCCAGATATTCGGCCGCCTGCTCGACTAGGCCCATGCCTTCCTGGTAGAGCGGTTTGAAGGATTGGGAGAAAACCCGGCGCTCCGCCAGCTTGATGGTTTTCGCGCTTCCCTTCGAAGAGTCGTTCATCGATACGCCCTGCACTTGCCTTACAGCCGGCCGAATCGGCGTCATCGCCGTCACGTCCTGCACCCTATATGACCGAGGCTTGAAAATGCGCTTCCGGGCGGGTGAAGGCAAGCACATGTTTAACAAACGGTTAACGGCGGCGCAGACACCAGGCAATCCGGATTTGCGGGCAAAAAAAGAGCCGCGGATAAGGCGGCTCTCAGGAGTTTAACAGGGAGGCGTCAAACAAAGTGGCTCCAACCACTCGGTAAGAATCCAGATCACTGGATGCACATAGTAAACGCCTGTAAAGCTTAATGAAGCCTTAACGACGCGGATATTTTTTGAACAAGCGTCGCCCGCCTGTGCCGTAACAGCACATGCTCAAACCCTTTGGAACTCAGGCCTTTTGTGCCTCAGGAAGCCGCTCGGCTTTCCAAACCACCGGCAGTGCGATGTAGGCAAACAGCAGCAATCCCGCGTAAAAGCCCATGGAGGACGTTGCCACCAGCGGCTCGATCGCCGGATTGCCGGCAAGCATGATGTAAAGGCCGATCAACAGGCCGATGCCACTGATTGCCGTCAACCAGAAATGGACGGTGGCAAGCCTCTTTTCCGCGACTGCCGGAAACAGATGGTAGAAGAAGGCGAACACCGCTGACATCAGCCATCCGGCCACCATGATGTGGGCGTGGGTCGGCATCTGCGCATGGTCCTGGCTGATCGCCATCTGAAGGCCGAGCGCCATCCCGAACATCGCGTAGATGACGGCCAGCGTAAAGAAATTTCGTGCTACCTTTTGCATAGTAATCCCCCGATTTGCTTTTCCCGGCATGGGAATGGGTTGAATTCAGGCGGTCGACCCGCCACCGGGTCCCCGGCATCGGCGCATTAGCATCGGCAATGTTTCTGAACGATGTCGCGTGGTGCCCGACCCTTCCCGGCGCTGTCAGAAATAGCAGAAAAAAGCGCGACGCGCTTGCGCAATCGTTGAACGATGCCGGCGCCAAGCGCCGCCCGAAATCTGCCGTGAAGCTGATGGCAGCTCGGCCACGGCGATCTATAGAAGGCCGGCGATCCCGTCCCACAGAAGCTTGACCGCGACGACCGCGACGGTCGCGTAGGTGAAGGGGTAGAACAGTTCCGGCCGCATCCGCCGCACCAGCTAGGCGCCGGCGATGGTCGAAAGCGGCGCCAGCGGTACCAGAACCGCCGACGCGGTCAGGTTAGTGGTGTCGAACTGTCCCAGCGCAAAATAGGGGATGAGCTTCAATGCGTTAGTGGCGGCAAAGAAGATTGCGGCAGTGCCCGACAGCACTTTTGGATCGAGCCGGATCGGCAGCGCATAGACCTGAAAGGGCGGGCCGCCGACATGGGCGACGAAGCTGGTGAAGCCGGCGACCGTCCCCCAGAAGGCTGCAGCCGCGCGGTTGGGCTCGGCTGAGTGGCTCGCACCGTGCCGCATCTGTAGATAGACCCAGCGAAGGACGAAGATAATGGCCACCGCGCCGACGATCAGCCGCACCATCTCCGCTGTCACGAGCGCCGCGGTCAGCCAGCCAAGGCCGATGCCGATCACCGCCCCCGGCATCATGTCTGCAAGCATCTTGCGGTCGTAGACACCCCACCATGTCCACACCGAGACGATGTCCATCAGGCACAGTATAGGTAGCAGGATGGCGGCGGCCTGCACCGGCGGCATGGCCAGCGCCATCAGCGGCACGCCGACGAAGCCGACCGCGCCGCCGAAGCCGCCCTTGGACAGACCGACCAGGATGACGGCTGGAATGGCGGCGGCATAGAACCACGGATCGAGCAGCAGACCTGACATCGGCGGGGAGCAGTTGGAGGGAAAGCGTGTAGACGCTGGAATAGCCGATAAACTTTCGCGCCGCGACTGCAAATGTGCACACACACACGCTGTGCGTCGTGAGCGCTGAGGCCTGTCACGTTTTTGAGATGGCGGTTGCGGCGAGCGGCGGTGGGCGCCTGCGGATCGGCTGCGCCTTGATGATGGCTGTGCTGGTTTCGGCCTTGTCGGCGATACGGTCGAGAAGCTTGTCGAGATCGCCGATCGAGCGCACGAACAGCCGGGCAACAAAGCAGTCGTCGCCCGTCACCTTGTCGCATTCGCCAAACTCCGGGATCTCCTCAATCAGCTTCTGGACAATGTGCAGCTTGCCCGGCAAGGGCCGGATGCGAACGATCGCCTGCAGCGAGTAGCCGAGCGCTTGCGGGTCGATCTCGACGGTGAAGGCCCGGATGACGCCGCGATCCTCGAGACGCCGAAGCCGCTCCGAAACGCTTGGCGACGACAACCCGACCTGCTGGGCCAGTTCCTTCAACGAGGTTCGTGAATCCCGGATCAAGATTTCGAGAAGGCGTCGGTCCAGATCGTCCAGCATTTAACATTCCCAAGAAGAAGGCCGTCATCACCTTATTTAATTAGGCATTACTAGCATATCACCTAGCGCAAATTATGGAAAGGGCTGGTGCCGCATGGGATTATCAACCATCAGGGTCTCGAGAGGTACTCTTCATGGACAGCACGGTGCGCGGCACGATCGAAATGACGGCCGCAATGGCGATCCTGGGCACGATCGGATGGTTCGTCGTCATGTCGGGCCAGCCCATCATGGACGTCGTCTTCTGGCGCTGTGCCTTCGGCGCGATAACGCTGCTGATCATCTGCGCTGCCCTGGGGCTGCTGCGCGGCAGGCTGCCGCTGCGCATCGTGGCGATCGCGGCTCTCGGGGGTGCTGCCATCGTCATCAACTGGCTGCTGCTGTTCAGCTCGTTTTCCCGCGCCTCGATCTCGATCGCCACGGCTGTCTACAACACGCAGCCCTTCATGCTGGTCGGCTTTGGCGCGCTCTTCTTCTCAGAGCGGCTGACCATGACGAAGCTGGCCTGGCTTGGCATCGCCTTCGCTGGCATGCTGCTGATCGTGCAAGGCTCGCCTGACGCAGGCCCCAATACAGGTAATGTCGGCACGGATTATTTTACCGGCATCGCGATGGCGCTGGGTGCAGCTTTCTTCTGGGCCGTCGCCGCCATCGTCACCAAGAAGCTCAGAGGCACGCCACCGCACCTGATCGCCCTGATCCAGGTCAGCGTCGGCGTCGTCATGCTGGCACCCTTCGCCAACTTTTCCCATCTTCCCGCCGATGCGTGGAGCTGGAGCATGCTGGCGACGCTTGGTGTCGTCCATACCGGTCTGATGTACATCCTGATGTACGGCGCCATTCAGAAACTGCCAACGCATCTGCAGGGGTCGCTGTCGTTTATCTACCCTGTGGTCGCGATCCTGGTGGATGTCGTCGCCTTCGGCCACCGGCTGCATCCGGCCCAGATCGTCGGCGCCGCCGCCATCCTGGTCGCTGCCGCCGGCATGAATCTTGGCTGGAGACTGTGGAAATCGAAGATTCCAGCCGAGAGCCTCCAGGCAATCGAGTGAGCGAAGAACGTCGCCGGACGACAATCATGCGCCAATGATCCTGCCCCGCCCGCCTGTTCAACGCCGGCACTTTGCTCTATGCCGCAATGCAACCATCTTCGCCCGGCATAGGCGAAAACCGGGATCGAAAACCAATGAACGACGCAACGCCTCCAAATCGCTGCCGCATCGTGCTGATCGCGCCGCCCGGCGTGCCGGCTGAGCGCATCGGCGCGGCGTTCGAGGGCGGCGACGTCGCCTCGCTCATCCTGCCCGAAAACGGCATGAACGAAGCCTCCTTCCAGGCCTTCGCCGAACAGATCGTGCCGGCGGCGCAAGCGGCGGGCGTCGCTGTCGTCATTGCCGGCGACACCCGCATCGCCGGCCGCGTCCAGGCCGATGGCATCCATGTCGAGGTCGGCAAGGCCGAACTCGCCGAGACGATCGAACGCTTCCAGGCAAAAATGATGGTCGGCACCGGCGGCGCCAAGACACGCGACGATGCGCTGGAACTCGGTGAGCTCAGGCCCGACTACATCTTCTTCGGCCGCTTCGGCTACGACAACAAGCCGGAGCCGCACCCGCGCAACCTGTCGCTGGGGCAATGGTGGGCGGATGTGATCCAGATCCCTTGCATCGTCATGGCCGGTTCCGACATCGCTTCGGTGGAAGCGGTGGCTGCCACCGGCGCCGAATTCGTGGCGCTGTCCAGCGCCGTCTTTGCCGACGGCGTCGACTCAAAGATGGCAGTCGCCAGCGCCAATGCGCTGCTCGACGAAACCGCGCCGCGTTTCGAGGACTGACGTGCCGGCGCGGACAATCCTTTTCAGTGCTTTGTTTGCGGCGCTCACGGTGCAGGCCGCCATGGCGGAAACCGTACCATCGGCGCAACCCAAACCCGATATCGGCGCACACACGGACAAGCCGATCGCCACGCCGCTGCCGCAGCCCGCCACCACGGCGCCGCTGCCGTCGGCCGACGCCATCAATCCCGACCGCTTCGGTACTAAGCCGTCGGATTCTGCCTATGGCGCCTTCCAGCGCGGCCTTTACAAGACGGCCTACAACCTCGCTTTGGTTCGCGCGCAGAACGGCGATCCGGCGGCGCAGACATTGATCGCAGAGATACTGTCGCGCGGTCTTGGCGTGCCGGTCAACGCGGCGGAGGCGGCAAAGTGGTACGCGCTTGCCGCCGAGCAGGGCATACCGGAATCGCAGTTCCAATATGCGCTGATGCTGCTCGACGGCCGCTACGTCAAGAAGGACGAGAAAGGGGCCTACGCGCTGATGCAGGCCGCCGCCGAGGCCGGCAACCGTCTGGCGCAGTTCAATTTCGCGCAGCTGCTGGTCCAGCAGGACCCCGGCGATGCCGGCATCGCAAAGGCGGTGTCCTATTATCAGCGCGCCGCCGCGACCGGCCTTGCCGACGCGCAATATGCGATGGCGCAGGTCTATGCCAATGGCGTCGGCGGCAAGCTACGCGACGATGTCCAGGCGCGAGGCCTGCTGGCGCAGGCAGCACGGCAGAACTACGATACGGCGCAGATCGATCTCGCCGCCTGGATGATCGAGGGACGTGGTGGCGCCCGCGACCTGAAGTCCGGCTTCGGCTGGATGAAACAGGCCGCCGAGGGTGGCAATGTCGCCGCCCAGAACCGCCTCGCCAAGCTTTACATGAGCGGCATCGGCACCGATCCGGATCCGATCCTTGCCGGCGCCTGGTATGTCGTCGCACGCCGCGCCGGGCTGATCGATCCGCAGATGGACGATTTTCTGCAGGGCCTGACCGACGACCAGACGAAGCAGGCGCTGCAGAAGGCCAACCGCCTGCCGTAAAGCGCCGCGGACGGTGAATTATCTGGCAACGGATGCTGACGAGGGGATAGCTCCGCCCCCCGTTCCCCTCCTGTCCACTCCCTTGCCTCTCCTGGCGATTTGTGGTCTTGGAGGCGCCAAATCGCTTTCACGGCGAAAATCTCATTCCGGATCACATCAGCATGGCCAAGATCAATGGCAACGAAATCCGTCCCGGCAACGTCATCGAGCATGATGGCGGCCTGTGGGTGGCGGTCAGAACCAACGCTGTCAAGCCCGGCAAGGGCGGCGCCTACAACCAGGTCGAGCTGAAGAACCTGATCAACGGCACTAAGCTCAACGAGCGTTTCCGCTCCGCCGAAACCGTCGAACAGATCCGGCTGGAGATGAAAGATTTCTCCTACCTCTACGAGCAGGGCGAAGCGCTGGTGTTCATGGACACGGAAAGCTACGAGCAGCTTGAACTGCAAAAGGATTTCGTCGGCGATCGCGCCGCCTTCCTGCAGGACGGCATGATGGTGACGGTGCAGCTCTATGATGAAAGGCCGATCGGCATTTCACTGCCCGACCAGGTGACGCTGACCATCACCGAGGCCGATCCGGTGGTGAAGGGTCAGACGGCCGCTTCATCCTATAAGCCGGCGATACTGGAGAACGGCATCCGCGTGCTGGTGCCGCCCTTCATCGGTTCGGGCGAACGTATCATCGTCGACACCAACGAAATCACTTACGTGCGCCGCGCCGACTAAGGCATGATCCCAAAAAGTTGCAGACTTTTTTGATAAGATCATGCCTCAAAGCAAATAGGCGCGGCAGCAGGAAGAGACACAATGGCGCGTTCCGCGATCCTCAATGTAATGGTCCAGGCCGCCATGAAGGCCGGGCGCTCGCTGTCGCGCGATTTCGGCGAAGTCCAGAACCTGCAGGTCTCGATGAAGGGGCCGGGCGACTATGTCAGCCAAGCCGACCGCAAGGCAGAGGAAATACTCTTCACCGAGCTATCGAAGGCGCGGCCGGGGTATGCCTTCCTGATGGAGGAACGCGGCCTGATCGAGGGCGATGACGGCCAGCACCGCTGGATCGTCGACCCGCTCGACGGCACCACCAATTTCCTGCACGGCATTCCGCTCTTCGCCATCTCGATCGCGCTGGAGCGCCAGGGCCAGATCGTCGCCGGCGTCGTCTACAATCCGGCGATGGACGAACTCTACACCGCCGAGCGCGGCGGCGGCGCCTTCATGAATGATCGCCGGCTGCGCGTCGCCGGCCGCACCAAGCTGATCGACGCGGTGATCGGCTGCGGTGTGCCGCATCTCGGGCGCGGCCAGCACGGCAATTTCCTGGTCGAGCTGCGCAACGTGATGGCCGAAGTCTCGGGCGTGCGCCGCCTCGGCTCCGCCTCGCTCGATCTCGCCTACGTCGCCGCCGGCCGCATGGACGGGTTCTGGGAAACCGGCCTGTCGGCCTGGGATGTCGCCGCCGGCATCCTGCTTATCCGCGAGGCGGGCGGCTTCATCTCCGACTTCGCCGGCGGGCAGAACATGCTGGATGGCGGTTCCATCGTCGTCGGCAACGAGATCATCCAGCGTGCGCTGTTGAAGACCGTGAGGAAGCCGGTGACGCCGTGCTAGGCTCCAGCTAGCGGACTTGGCGCGCTGAACCGCCGCAGTCGCAAAACCGCAACCAAAGCTTGAAATACTGTCCGGCATCCGCCCAGATAAGGGGGATGCAGGATCATTCATGACGCATATCGGGCCCGAATCCCAGATCGAAATCCCCTTCATGGGACGCTGGCACTATTCGCGCGCCGAAATGATCGCCGACGGCATCGTCCATGCAGTGGGGATCGTGCTCGCCATTGCCGCCGGCTCGGCGCTACTGGCGCTGGCCGCCTTCCGTGCCGGTCCGGGCGAATATATCGCCGCCGCTTTCTACGTGGTTTCGCTGCTCACCGTACTGTCGGTGTCGCTGGCCTACAATCTGTGGCCGGAGTCGTCGCCAACCAAGTGGATATTGCGGCGCTTCGACCATGCCGCGATCTATCTGCTGATCGCCGCGACCTACACGCCTTTCCTCGCCCAGCTCGACGGCTCGCGGCTGGCCATCTCGATGATCGTCCTGGTCTGGGTCGCGGCAGCGATCGGCATCGCCATCAAAGTGCTTCTTCCCGGTCGCTTCGACCGGCTGGCGATCGTCTTCTATCTCGCCATCGGCTGGAGCGGCATCGTTCTTGTCGAGCCGCTCGTCCAGACATTGCCGACAACGTCGATCGCGCTGATCGTTGCCGGCGGCATCGTCTATTCCGGCGGCGTCATCTTCTTCGCCTGGAAGGGGCTGCGCTTCCACAATGTTCTGTGGCACGGCTTTGTCGTCACCGGCGCCGGCCTGCATCTGGCCGCCATGTCGACTGCCTGGTCATCAACCGACTCTGACGCCAATGGCCCGCTTGGCAATATTGCCAAGCGCCATTCAATTTGGTCACAATTGCGTTTAGAGTCGCCGTCAAACGTGAATTGACGGCAGTGGCATCGGAAACGGGGCACGGATGGCTTTTCTCAAATCGTTCGGCATGGGCAGACGCTCCGACGTTCTGAGGTACGACCCGCACAAATTGTCGAGCCCGCAGGTTTTTCTGCTGACCATGGTCATCTTCCTGATGATCGTCGCCTTCATCGCCGCCATCCTGACCCGTCAGATCTCGACCGCCTTTGCCACCAATCCCGGTCTCAACGGCCTGATCATCGGCGTGCTTGTGGTCGGTATCCTGCTGGCCTTCGTGCAGGTCGGCCGGCTGTTTCGCGAAGTGCGCTGGGTCAACTCCTTTCGGGCCGGCTCCGAAACCACCGAACCGGTGCTGCTGGCGCCGATGAAGGCGATGATCGGCCGCTCGTCGACGATCGCCTTCTCGACCAGCTCGATGCGCACCATGCTCGATTCGATCGCCACCCGCCTCGACGAAAGCCGCGACACGTCGCGCTACCTTGTCGGGCTGCTGGTGTTCCTTGGCCTGCTCGGCACCTTCTGGGGCCTGCTCAACACGATCGGCTCGATCCGCGAAACCATCGAGTCGCTCGATCCCGGCACCGGCGATGCGGCCGCCGTGCTCGAATCTTTGAAGGCGGGGCTTTCCGCGCCGTTGGCCGGCATGGGCACCGCCTTCTCGTCCTCGCTGTTCGGCCTGTCCGGTTCCCTGGTGCTCGGCTTCCTCGACCTGCAGGCTGGCCGCGCCCAGACACGCTTCTACACCGAGCTCGAAAACTGGCTGTCCTCGGTCACCGACCTGTCGTCCGATATTGTTGTCGCCGAACCGGCCAAGACCGAATCCTCCGACGAGATCCGCGTCCTGTCGGAAAGACTGCGCAGCATGCAGGAGAACGGCGGCGGCGCCAATCCGCGTGTCGCCACCGCCATGGCCAACCTTGCCGACGGCATTTCGGGCCTGGTCAAGAACATGCGCTCGGAGCAGCAGATCATGCGCGACTGGGTCGAGGCCCAGTCGGACGAGCAGAAGGCGATGCGCAACACGCTGGAGAAGATCGCCGACGCGCTGAAGAAGACTGGAGTCCATTAGCATGGCTCTCGCCAGGAGCCGGCGTACCGATCGCCGTATCGATTACTGGCCGGGCTTCGTCGACGCGCTGTCGACGTTGCTGCTGGCGATCATGTTCCTGCTCACGGTCTTCGTGCTGGCGCAGTTCCTGCTCGGCCGCGAAATCTCCGGCAAGGACACGGTGCTCAACCGCCTTAATTCGCAGATCAACGAACTGACCCAGCTTCTGGCGCTGGAGCGCTCGACGACGCAGGACAAGGAAGATTCGCTCGCCAATCTGCAGGCGTCGCTGTCGGCGACTGAGGCGGAAAAGAGCCGGCTCGAGCAATTGCTGGCGCAAGGCGCCGGGGCCGGCGACGCGGCCAACCAGCGCGCCACGGCGCTTTCGGGTGAACTCGACAACCAGCGCCAGATCAGCCAGCAGGCACTGAGCCAGGTTGAAATCCTCAACCAGCAGATCTCGGCGCTGCGCAGGCAGATCGGAGCGCTCGAAGAAGCGCTCAACGTGTCCGAAACGCGCGACCGCGAGTCCAACACCAAGATCGCTGATCTCGGCCGCCGCCTGAACGTCGCGCTGGCGCAACGCGTGCAGGAACTGAACCGCTACCGGTCCGACTTCTTCGGGCGCTTGCGCGAAATCCTCGCCGACCGCGAGAACATCCGCATCGTCGGCGACCGTTTCGTCTTCCAGTCGGAAGTGCTTTTCCCCACAGGCTCCGAAGTGATCAACGACGCCGGCAAGGACGAGATGAAGAAGCTCGCCGACGCCATTATCGACCTGCAGAAGGAGATCCCACCGGAGATCAACTGGGTGCTGCGCGTCGACGGCCACACCGACGACAAGCCGCTGTCGGGCACCGGCCGCTACCGCGACAATTGGGAATTGTCCACGGCGCGCTCGACCTCCGTGGTGAAGTTCCTGATCGAGAACGGCGTGCCGGCCAACCGATTGGTTGCGGCCGGCTTCGGCGAATTCCAGCCGCTCGACCCCGCCGACACCGAAGACGCGCGCAACAAGAACCGCCGCATCGAGCTGAAACTGACCGAGCGCTGATCGCCCCGGCTCCAGGAGGCGACCGCATTTACGGGGGCCAGTGCGGGCTAGCAAGGCCGGAAACCCGAAGGCTCGCGCAGCAAATCCGCGCAAGAACCCTCGCGAAACTTGATTCCGATTTTTCGGGGTCATGCGCCCAGCCAAAGTACGATCAGAGCAGCTGCCGCCGGTGCGGTCTGGATGTAGAGGATTTTCCTATCGACCGTCGCCGCACCGTAGAGGCCGGCGATGGCGACGCAGAGCAGGAAAAAAACCTTGATCTGGAAACCGGCCTCGCCGAGGTAAAGCCCCCAGATTAGCCCGGCTGCGAGAAAGCCGTTGTAAAGCCCCTGGTTGGCCGCAAGCACTTTCGATGCGCTGGCGAATTCCGGCGTCAGCTTGAACGCCTTGTGGCCGCGCGGCGTGTTCCACAGCACCATCTCCAGATAGACGATGTAGAGGTGAACCAGCGCCACCAGCCCGACCAGCACATTGGCGATCATGCTTCGTCTGCCGTCGCGGCCTGGCGCCGCCTCGCTCTATTGATCACGCACGCCACCGCTCCCGCAAGACGCATTGCGGCATGCATCGTGCTAGCAACCAATGTGCCCATCGCCGACGGCCTTCAGGGTTGCCAATATCACCGCATTGGTATCTTTTCCCGCCGTTCAAATTCAGCGGAACCCACCATGTCCTTTCAAAAACTCGACGATCTCGGTCACAAGCTCGAAGCGCTGGAGCATGCGCTCGCCATTCTCGCCGCCGACGAGGCGACCCACATGGCCGTCGGCGGCGGCGAAAAGCGCGCAGAGGCGATGTCGGCGCTGGCTGGCATGCATCACGCCAGAGCGACCGCGCCGGAGATCGCCGACTGGATCGCAGCGGCCGAACAGGAGACGCTGAACGAGGAACAGCAGGCAGCGGTCAAGGAGTTCCGGCGGCAGTATACCAATCTGACGTGCCTGCCGGTCGAATTCGTCGAGCGCCAAACGACCGCGCGCATGCGCTCCGAGCAGCTCTGGCGCGACCTGCGAGCAAAGAACGACTGGGTAGGGTTTTTGCCGGCGCTCGAAGGCGTCGTGGCCCTGGTGCGCGAGGAAGCAGCGCTTCGCGCCGACGTGCTCGGCCTCGATCCGTATGACGCACTGATGGAGCAGTACGATCCCGGTAACCGCGCCGCCGACATCACGCCGGTCTTCGCCGAGCTGAAGACCTTCCTCAGGGATTTCGTGCCGGAGGCACTGGCCGTGCAGGAAGAGCGACTGGCGAAAAACCCTCTGAAGCCGCTTTCGGGCAGCTACGCGATCGAAAAGCAGCGCGAGCTTGGCCTCGCCATGATGGCGGCGGTCGGCTTCGACCTCACCCACGGCTCGCTTTCGGTATCGCATCATCCGTTCTGCGGCGGCGTGCCGAGCGACGTGCGCATCACCACCCGCTACAAGACCTCCGATTTCCTGTCGGCGCTGATGGGCGTGCTGCACGAGACCGGCCATGCGCTTTACGAACAGAACCTGCCGAAGGCGTGGGCGCACTGGCCGCTCGGCAAGGCGCGCGGCATGGCCGTGCATGAAAGCCAGAGCCTGTTCGTCGAAAAGCAGATCGGCCGCAATCCAGAATTCTGGCGCTGGGCGCTGCCGGTGGTCGAACGGCACCTGGGCGAGACCTGGTCGATCGACGACATCCTGCCGCATGTTCATAGGGTCGAGCGCGGGCTGATTCGCGTCGACGCCGACGAGGTCACCTATCCGCTGCACGTCATCCTGCGCTACGAGCTGGAGCAGGAGCTTGTCTCGGGGCGGCTGGAGGCCGCCGACCTGCCCGAAGCCTGGGACGCCAAGATGCGCGACTATCTTGGCCTGTCGACATCAGACAATCCGGCCGACGGGCCGATGCAGGACGTGCACTGGCCGGGTGCCGCCTTCGGCTATTTCCCGTCCTATACGCTGGGCGCCATGATGGCGGCGCAGCAATGGGCGGCGCTGACCAGAGACCATCCTTCGGCCGACGAAGACCTCGCCACGGGAAATTTCGCGGCGATCAACGACTGGCGCCGTGAAAGGATCTGGTCGCAAGGTTCGCGCTGGTCGACGCCCGACCTGCTCGAACGCGCCACCGGCGAGAAACTCAACGCCGCGCATTTCACCGATCACCTGAAGAAGCGCTACGGCGCCTGAACACCGCCATCCCCAAGTCGCTTCCTGCTACTGCAGGCTGTAAAAATCTGCACGGCCAGACTTTAGTTTGACTGGAAAGCCTCAGAGAAAGAGCTGTCTTCAACTCTGCGGGGGCAGATGTCGGCCTGTATCAGTTTTCGCGAGGTCAAGCCTTTAGGGTGCCTCGTCGTATTTTTCATCTTATTGATCGGTTTGAGTTCTCCCGCCATGTCTGACGACATGGTTCCCAAGGGCCCTGCGGAAAGCTGGGTAAAGCGGGTTGATATTCCGGCTGCCGACCCGGCGCGATCGGATCAGGTCAAAAACGGCATTTCATGGCTGCTTTCGGACGATCAGATCAAGCACCGCGCCGTCGGCTATGTCGAATACTGGCGCACCGTCTACAAAATCGTCGACCGCCCCGGCCTCGAACAGGGCGCGCGGATCGACCTGCAGTTCGATCCGTCCCGGCATAAGGTCACGTTCAACCATCTTCACATCATCCGCGATGGCGCCGTGCTGGACCGGCTGGAAGACGTCAAATTCGACATTTTCCGCAAGGAAAGAGACGCCGAAAAAGGCGTCTTCGATGGCTGGCTGACAGCGCATGCCAATATCGATGACGTGCGCGTCGGCGACATCATCGACTATGGATCGACCTATGAGATAACCCCGCTCGTCGGGAAAGACCTTTTCTTCAAAAGTTTCGCGTCCGAATGGGACGAGCCGGTAGCGCTTATCAGGGCCATCATCACCTGGCCGACCGCCCAGCCGATGCACGTCAAGGCACGGGGAACCCAACTCAAGCCTTCGATCTCTTCATCGGGATCGGACAGTGTCTATTTGTGGGAAATTGCAAACCCGAAACCGATCAAGGTTGAGGACAATCTGCCGGCGGAGTATCCGGCCTGGGGCTCTGTCGATGTGTCCTCCACTGCGAATTGGCAAAGTGGTCGATGCAGTTGCGGCCCATTATAAGCCCGTGACCAGCTTTCCTGCCGACTTCGCCGCAAAGCTCGACGCTATAGCCATCAAGCATCCCGTGCCCGCGGACCGGATGGTCCAGACGATGCGATTGGTGCAGGACCAGATACGCTATGTCAGCCTGTCGATTGGCGCCGGATCTCACATTCCGCGCGACCCTGCGACTGTCCTGCGTAGCGGATTTGGTGATTGCAAGGACAAGGCATTGCTGCTTGCTTCGTCGCTCGTGCGACTTGGCATCTCTGCCGAAGTCGCCCTGGCGGATCTCGACCAAGGCCGGGCCTTGGATCAGCATCTGCCGGCGCTTAGCAATTTCGATCATGCTATCGTGAAGGTAAAGATCGGAACCCAGACATATTGGCTGGACGCCACCAATGATCTTCAGGGAGGCAAGGCGAGCAATTTCGCGGAACCCGACTACGGCTTCGCGCTGCCGCTTTCCAGCACTGGCGGATTGGAAAAGATGCCAAGTCCGGTGCTTACCACTCCGTCGGTCCAGGTTGAGGAACAATTCGACTTTCCAAAGAAGTCGGGCGACCCGCTGACCCTGACGGTCTTCTCGATGTATGGGGACGCCAACGCCGACTGGATGCGTCAAAAACTGGCCAGCCAGTCGTTGACCGATCTTTCCAACACCTATCTGCAGTACTACAGCAAGCAGTATCCCGGTATCCGAAGCGTCGCCGGACTGGATATCGTCGATCGCCGCGACGGCAACGTGCTGAGTGTCAAAGAGAGTTACCAGTTGCCGGCAGATGCGCTGGCGTCCAACGACCTCGCCAAGCAATTTACCATCAAGGCCGATCTCGGGAGCAGTCTTCCGACTCCAACGATGGTCGGCAGGATCGGTCCCGTTTCTCTCGGCACTCCATTTTACAAGCGCTACAGCATCAAAATACGCAATCTGAAAGCCAGGTTTCCGGGGAGCAGATAAAGGACGTCGTTACGCCCTATGTTTCGCTCAAGGCATCCTGGAGTAACACCCCAACCGAATTTCGTGTTGGTTGGGACTTCCGGACATTGCAGACGGAGGTACCGGCCAAGGCGATCGTCGATTATCTGAAATCCGTTGACGACATCGCAGACAACATCCAGTGGCAGTATGATCTTACTTACGAAGACCCGTCGCCCGCGAAGGTGAAGGTCAGCGACCCGGCCATGGAACAACGACAAGTTATCGCCAGCACGTTTTTACTGTCCTTGCTCGTCGGAGTTCCACTCTTCATCGCTTATCGACGCAGCAAACGCCCAGTCTTCGGTGGCTGATAAATACTTCAGCAGCCTGTCGGCTGGCTGGAGGGTGACCCATCAGCGTTGCCCGATGCTACTCCGCGGCACCCTTGAAAGCATTTGCCCCGGTTTCGAACTGCAGCTTGGCCAGCCGCGCATAGATGCCACCCTTGCCAACGAGGCTCTGGTGGGTGCCTTCCTCGACGATGCAGCCGCCATCCATGACCAGGATCCGATCGGCCCTCAGCACCGTCGCCAGCCGGTGGGCGATAACGATGGTGGTGCGGCCCTGCATAAGCCGCTCCAGCGCCGTCTGCACCAGCGTCTCGCTTTCGGCGTCGAGCGCCGAGGTCGCTTCGTCGAGCAGAAGGATCGGCGCATCGCGCAATATGGCGCGGGCAATCGCCACGCGCTGGCGCTGGCCGCCGGACAGCGTCACGCCGCGCTCGCCGACCTGGCTGTCATAGCCTTTCTCGAGCTTCAGGATGAATTCGTCGGCAAGCGCATCCTTGGCCGCCGCCTCGATCTCGGCCTGGCTGGCGTCCGGACGGCCGAAGCCGATATTGTCACGCGCGCTGGCCGCGAAGATGGTGACATCCTGCGGCACGATAGCAATGCGCTCTCGTATGGCGACGGGGTCGGCCTCGCGCACATTGACGCCGTCGATCATGATCTTGCCGGTCTCGGGGTCGTAGAAGCGCAGAAGCAGTGAAAAGACGGTGCTCTTGCCGGCGCCGGAGGGGCCGACGATCGCCACCGTCTCGCCAGGCTTGACCTGGAAACTCAGGCCGTGGACGGCAGCGCGGTCGGGCCCGGCCGGATAGGAGAACGATACGTCGTCGAAACTTATCGCGCCCCTTGCCGTCGCCGGCAGCGGTTTCGGATGTGCGGGGGCTTGGATCGCGGGCTTCTCGGCCAGGATCTCGGTCAGCCGTTCGGCAGCACCCGCCGTTTGGGAAAGCTCGCCCCACACTTCCGACAGCGCGCCGAGGGCGCCGGCGGCGAACACCGAATAGAGCAGGAACTGGAAGAGCGTACCCGGCGACAGCGTGCCGTCGAGCACGTCGCGCGAACCGAACCACAGCACCGCCACGACCGAGGAAAAGATCATGAAGATGGCGAAGAAGGTGAGCAAGGAGCGGGCAAAGATCGAGGATCGCGCCGCCTCGAAGGCGGCTTCCACGGCCGATGAAAAACGCCCGGTGACCAGCTTCTCGTTGGTGAAGGCCTGCAGCGTGCGCACTGCGCCGATCTGCTCGCTGGCATAGGCCGTGGCGTCGGCCAGCGTGTCCTGCGCCAGCCGTGATTTGCGCCGCACCGAGCGGCCGAAGGCGACCAGCGGCAGTACGATCACCGGGATGGCGGCAATGACGAGGCCCGACAGCTTCGGGCTGGTGAAGACCATCATCGCCACGGCGCCGAGGCCCAGGATGACATTGCGCAACGCCACCGAAGCGGTGGCACCGACCGCCGACTTGACCTGCGTCGTGTCGGCGGCGAGCCGCGACACGATCTCGCCCGACTGGGCGGTGTCGAAGAAGGATGGCGACAGCGTCGTGACATGGCGGAACACATCGCTGCGGATGTCGGCGACGACGCGCTCGCCCAGCGTGATGACGAAATAGTAGCGGCTGGCCGACGCCGCGGCGAGCAAGGCAGCCATTACCACCAGCATGGCGAAGTACTCGGCGATGAAACTGGAATCGGAAGCTGAAAAGCCGTGGTCGATCATTCGCCGCACGGCCAGCGGCAGCGCCAGCGTCGTCGCCGCCGCTACAGTCAGCGAGACGACCGCGCCAATGACCATCTTCCGGTAGCGGGTGATATAGGGGAACAGGCGCCGCAGCGGCTTGAGCGAGCGCCTACGCTCGTCTGCATCGCCGCTGGTGTGCGCCATGACCGTTTCCTCTGGCTCTTTTTGTATGCGCCTTAATATGCGCTTGCCGCGGCCTTGTGATTCAATTCCGGCTGATGTATAGGCTCGCCGACCGTTTTTAAAAGCCGTGGCTCCTCAATAGCTGCGGCTTCGAGTTTTAAAAAGGGGCGCATCGACGCAGGCTTTATGCCCGTCAGCAGCGCCGGCGAACCAGGAATAGCACAATGAAGACCGACATCCATCCCGACTACCACACCATCAAGATCGTCATGACCGACGGCACCGAATACATGACCCGTTCGACCTGGGGCAAGGAGGGCGACACGATGAACCTCGACATCGACCCGACCACCCATCCGGCCTGGACCGGCGGCCAGCAGACCCTGCTCGACCGCGGTGGCCGCCTGTCGAAGTTCAAGAAGCGTTTCGAAGGTTTTGGCCTCTAAGCCGCAGGCCCTTTTTCGGATCGAAGAACCCGCCCTCGTGGCGGGTTTTTTTGTTGACTGGAGCTACCCGCGACAGGAGGGTCGACGGGTTGGCGAAGGACAGCAACATGATGGCGTTCAACGATGGACGATGGTCCGGCCTCAGGGGCGGATACAACGTCGTCTACGATCCAAGACCCGCCTTGCGAAGGCTGGCCGTTCACTACGGTGACAAGTCGGTCTGGGACGAGCTCTGGAACGAACTGCATCATCAGGGGGATGTTGGAGACGCATCTTACGCCGCCGTTGTGGAACTGGCTCGCATCTCCAAAGGCCAAACTCCAGTATATTGGGGAGCCTACGGTCTGGCCGCCACGATCGAAGAAGCGCGATTGGCCTACGACCGGAACCCGCCGATTCCGGACTGGATCGAACCACACTACAAAACTGCGTGGCAGATCCTTTTCAAATTGGCCTTGCGGGATCTGGCAATTTCGGCGGATGACCCAACCATTAACTGCGCATTGGCTGTTGTGGCCCTTCATAGAGGCCGGTTCAGTCTCGGCCGCATGGCGATGTGCGAGGAAGATGAGCGCACGGAAATGCTACGGGACTATTTCGGCCGGTAGTCTCGGCTCTATTCGCCAACCAGTTCGCGCAGCGCCATCCGCTTATAGGCGGCGACCAGATCGTCGCCTTCTTTTCGACCGACCGAGATCGCCAGCCGCATAGTGGCCTCGCCCATCTGCCAGATGAGAAGCGCCGTCGTTTCCAGCGCCGCCGGATCGGCGGTGGGCCGCAGCCGCTTCAGCACCGCGGTGAGCAATTCGGCATTGGCCCTGCTGTCGGCGAGCTCGAGTTCGCGCAGCGCCTTGTCGGCCTGTGTGCCCGACCAGATGTCGCGAATCACCGGCTCCGCCAGGAACAGCCCGTAATAGATATCCACCAGCTCCGAAAACGCCCGCCGCAGCCCTTCCGCGTCGTTGACCTCGGCAAGTGCTGCCGCGATGCAGGCCTGGCTTTCGGCGGTGTAACGCTCGGCCAGTGCCCAGATGACTGCCCGCTTGTCCGGGAAGAACTGGTAGAGCGAACCGATCGACACGCCGGCCCGTTCCGCCACCTCGCCCATGCGCATGGCGTCGCTGCCTTGCTCGGCGATCAGCGCGGAAGCGGCGGCCAGCATCCGCTCGACTCGCTCGCGGCTGCGTTGCTGGCTTGGCGCCCGGCGCGGCGATGCGATCTGGCCATCCTGTGAACCCGCTACGGTCGAGCCTTCCATCACTGTCTCCCGGCGAATGATCAACAAATTGGCTTGACTCACAAAATACGAGGGTTTATCACGTTTCGCAAATGTGAGGACTACTCATGTTTTGCGAGCAAAGGAAATCACCATGATCGACACAGCAAGGAAACCGATTTTGATCCTCGGCGGCACCGGCAAAACCGGCCGTCGTCTCGCGGACAAGCTGACGGCGCAGGGCTTGCCGGTACGGATCGGCTCGCGCTCGGGCACGCCACCCTTCGACTGGGAAAACAACATGACCTGGGCCGCCGCGCTTGACGGTGTCGGCGCCGTCTACACCAGCTACTATCCTGATCTTGCGGTGCCCGGTGCGGCCGAAGCGGTCGGCGCCTTCGCCAATCTTGCCGTTGAGCGCGGTGTGCGCCGACTGGTGCTACTGTCGGGGCGCGGAGAAACGGAAGCGCAACGCGCTGAAGAGATGCTGAAAGCCTCAGGCGGCGACTGGACAATCCTGCGCTGCGCCTGGTTTTCCCAGAATTTCAGCGAGAGTTTTTTGCTCGATCCGCTGCTCGCCGGTGAGGTGGCTTTGCCGGTCGGCACTGTCGGAGAGCCGTTCGTCGACGCCGACGACATTGCCGACGCCGCCGTGACGGTGCTTACCCGGCAAGGCCATATCGGCCAGCTTTACGA
>NZ_JAMYLP010000059.1:0-35725 GCF_040318085.1 Mesorhizobium sp. M1322 | reverse complement strand
ACCAAACCGCTTGGCGCTGCAGCGGACACTACAGGGGGAAAACTGTAACCCATGTATCCGGTTCAAAGTGTTACCCATCTATCAACTGGACAGCTTGCGCCGAAGTTTTCACCAAACTCGAACGTCGCAGAAAAGGCGCCAAGGGTCGCGACAGCCCCCTTCTCCCCGTCACTATACGGGGAGAAGGTGCCGGCAGGCGGATGAGGGGCGGCGCCATGCTTTCCACAAAAATCCTGCGCCGGGCAGCCGTCACAGGTGCCTCCCTCGCCGGCCTCGCGGCAATCGCCGCCGCCACCCTCTGGCAGCTCGACCGCGCCTTTCCGCCGCCGCTGCCGGCGGCGCTAACGGTATCGACCGAAGTGCAAGACCGCGACGGCCAACTGTTGCGGGCCTTCGCCACACCGGACGGCTATTGGCGGCTCTCGACCCGCCTCGATCAGGTCGACAGACAGTTTGTCGACATGCTGGTCACTTACGAGGACAAGCGTTTCTGGAACCATGACGGCGTCGACGTGCTGGCGCTGGCCCGCGCCGCCGGCCAGTTCGCGACCAATGGCCGTATCGTCTCCGGCGGCTCGACGCTGTCGATGCAGCTCGCCCGGCTGACCGAGCCGCGCGACAGCCGCAGCCTCGGCTCGAAGGTCAAGCAGCTGCTGCGCGCCCTGCAGATCGAGCGGCGGCTCACCAAGCGCGAGATCCTCGAACGCTATTTGACGCTGGCCCCCTATGGCGGCAATCTCGAAGGCGTGCGCGCCGCCTCGCTGGCCTATTTCGGCAAGGAGCCGAAGCGGCTGACGGTCTCGGAGGCGGCCCTGCTCGTCGCCCTGCCGCAATTGCCGGAAAAGCGCCGGCCCGACCGCAACCTTTCAATCGCCCACGCCGCCCGCGACCGCGTTCTGACGCGCATGGTCTCATCAGGCTTGCTCGGCGAGCGCGAGGCCGCACGTGCTGCGCTCGACGACGTTCCCGCCATCCGCCGCACGCTGCCGGCGCTGGCCGCCCACGCCACACATGCAGTGCTGCCCAGGGCCGTCCCTGGCAAGTCGCTGCGACTGACGATCCGCAAGAGCGTCCAAGAAGGGCTGGAACAGGTGGCCAGCGATGCCGCAACCAGGCTCGGCCCCCGCCTGTCGGTCGCCATGGTGCTGGCCGACGCCCGCACCGGTGACATCCTCGGTGAAGTCGGCTCCGCCGACTATTTCGACGCCAGCCGCTCCGGCTGGATCGACATGACCAGGATCGTCCGCTCGCCCGGTTCGACGCTGAAACCGTTCATCTACGGGCTCGCCTTCGAACAGGGATTGGTCGCACAGGAAACACTGATCGACGACAGTCCGACGGATTTTTCCGGGTACCGGCCGAAGAATTTCGACATGGGCTACCAGGGCGACGTCAGCATCCGGCAGGCACTGCAACTGTCTCTCAACGTGCCGGCGATCAGTGTGCTCGACGCGGTCGGGCCGGCGCGGCTGCTCGCGCGCTTCCGGCAGGCCGGCGTCACGCCGGTCCTGCCCGTCAACAAGGCGCCAGGTCTCGCCATCGGCCTTGGTGGCGTCGGCGTGACGCTGCGCGATCTCGTCCAGCTCTATGCCGGGCTTGCCAATGGCGGCAAGGCACACACGCTGCACGACGGCACCGAGCCGGCGAATGCCAAACGCTCCACCGCTACCATCCTCGACAATCAGGCGAACTGGCAGATCACCGACATATTGTCGGGCGTCAAGCCGCCCGAGAGTGCCGCCCGGCGCGGCATCGCCTACAAGACCGGCACCTCCTACGGCTACCGCGATGCCTGGTCGGTCGGTTTCGACGGGCGTTACGTGCTGGGCGTCTGGGTCGGCCGTCCCGATGCCGGCGCGGTGCCTGGTCTGTCCGGCTATGTCTCGGCCGCACCGATCCTGTTCGAGGGCTTTGTCCGCTCCGGCCTGGCTGCCATGCCGCTGCCGAGCCAGCCGGCCGGCGTCGTCAGACCCAGGCGCGACGAACTGCCGGTGACTTTGGCGCGCTTCGGTTCTGGCGCCGACGGGCTGGTCCAGGCAACGCCGACCGAGCCCGCGCCAACGATCATCTTTCCGCCCGACGGCGCCCGCGTCGATCTCGGCACCACCGCCGCCGAGCCCTCGCCGCTAGTGCTGAAGCTGCAGGGCGGCCGCGCGCCGTTCCGCTGGCTGGCCAATGGCAAGCCGCTGGTCGGCATCGACCGGCGACGCACCGCGATCTGGCAGCCGGACGGCGCCGGCTATTCGACCCTGACCGTAATCGATGCGGCCGGACGCGCGGCCAGCGTGAAAGTGTTCGTTGAATAGAATGCGCCAAGCGATTCAGCGCATTGCATTTTGCGCATTGCAGTCGGCGGCCGGTATTGCCACCGCTGCTGCCGCAGACCTCCCGGCCGGCTTCGTTCGGCTGGCCCGACATCGATCGCACCATCCGGCAGGACATCCGCTACGCGGGTTTCAAAAATTTCCTGCACCGCAAGGCGGCCGGCTACGACGCGCCGGTATGCATCCTCACCGGGCGAGCGGCGAAAGCGCTTTCCGATGTCCAGAAAGTGATTGCCGCCGAGGGCCTGAGGCTGGTCGTGTTCGACTGCTACCGCCCGGCGCGCGCCGTCTCCGACATGGGCGAATGGACCAGGGAAGGCGGACCACCCGACCCGCAATGGTCCGGCGGTCAAGCGCAAGGACCTCATCGCCAAAGGCTATGTCGGCGAACTGTCGACGCATTCGCGCGGCTCGACCGTCGATGTCGCCATCGCGCGAGCCGACCGCAACACCGCCCCGAAACCGGCCTGCGGCGTATCAGATGCCGACACGCTCGATTTCGGCACCGGCTTCGACTGTTTCGACCCGATGAGCGAAACGGCGCACCGTCCGCTCGCCGGGGAAGCAACCGCAAACCGCAAGAGGCTTGTCGAGGCCATGCGCGCCGGCGGCTTCAGGAATTATCCGCGCGAATGGTGGCACTTCACGCTGGAAGACGAGCCCTTTCCAAAGCAGCGCTTCGATTTTCCCCTCACCGCCGACTAAATCTCTGATCGCTGCGAAGCAAATCGGAGTCCAGACCACATCAAGCCATCGCCGAGGCGCGACCTTTCTCCAGATAGATCGCTTCATGAGCCCGGATTCGGCACCCCGGCGTCGAGAGGAAAGAATTTCTTCATGAGGCCAAAGATCGGCGGAAAATTGCTTCGAACGGACAAAAAAAGCAACATTGAGTGCATCTAATTTCTACCAATTCAGTAGATTGAAGTGATCTCAACGGAGGCGTAAATGACCAATCCTCATTTCAGGAAACTGCTCGGCGCCCTGGTCGCTGCATCGGTCCAATTCGGAACACTCGGTTTCGCGTTTGCCGATACCACCATCCTCAACGTGTCCTATGATCCGACGCGTGAGCTGTACAAGCAATTCGACGAGGCCTTTGTCGCCCACTGGAAGGCCGAGACCGGTGAGACGGTAACCGTCCAGCAATCGCATGGCGGGTCGGGCGCGCAGGCCCGCGCTGTGATCGACGGCCTCGATGCCGACGTGGTGACGCTGGCGCTCGAAGGCGACATCAACGCCATCGTCGAGAAATCGAAGAAGATCAATCCCGACTGGCGGGCCAAGTTCGAGAACAACTCGGCGCCCTACACCTCGACCATCATCTTCCTCGTCCGCAAGGGCAACCCGAAGGACATCCACGACTGGGGCGATCTGGTCAAGGACGACGTCCAGGTGATCACGCCGAACCCCAAGACTTCCGGCGGCGCACGCTGGAACTATCTCGCCGCCTGGGCCTATGCCAACGCCAAGGATGGCGGTGACGAGGCCAAGACCAAGGAATTCGTCGGCAACCTCTATGCTCATGTTCCGGTGCTCGACACCGGTGCGCGCGGTGCGACCGTGACTTTCGCGCAAAAAGGCCTGGGCGACGTGCTGCTGGCCTGGGAAAACGAGGCCTATCTGGCGCTCGACGAATTCGGTGCCGATAATTTCGATATCGTTTACCCGCCGACCTCGATCCTGGCCGAGCCGCCGGTCGCCGTAGTCGACGCCAATGTCGACGCCAAGGGCACGAGAAAAGTCGCCGAAGCCTATCTGAGCTACCTCTACTCCAAAGAAGGCCAGACGCTGATCGCCAAGAACCACTATCGCCCATCGAAGCCCGATTTGGTGCCGGCGGAGGACCTCGCCAAACTGCCGGAGATCAAGCTGATCACCATCGACGATCCACTTTTTGGCGGTTGGAAGAAAGCACAGCCTTACCATTTTGGCGACGGTGGTATATTCGACCAGATCTACAAGCCGGCCCAGTAGACCCAGTTAGCTAGACTCTAGATCAGGACGACATGACCACAGCACCCGCCAAGGCGGGGTGGCGGTTCAGACAGCCGAGCGTCATTCCGGGTTTCGGATTGACGCTCGGCTTCTCGCTTGCCTACCTCACGCTCATCATCCTCATTCCCCTGTCGGGGCTGATCTGGCGATCGGCCGCGCTCGGCTGGGCCGATTTCTGGGCGATCGCCACCGACCGCCGCACCATCAACGCGCTTGAAATCAGTTTTGGCACCGCCTTCATTGCCGCTTCCGTCAATGTCGTCTTCGGCACGATCGTCGCCTGGGTGCTGGTGCGCTACAACTTTCCGGGCCGCCGCATCGTCGATGCCATGGTCGACCTGCCCTTCGCACTGCCGACGGCGGTGGCCGGCATCGCGCTGACCACGCTCTACGCGCCTAATGGCTGGCTCGGCAGCCTGCTGGCGCCGCTCGGTATCAAGGTTGCCTATACGCCGCTCGGCATCGTCATCGCGCTGATCTTCATCGGCCTGCCCTTCGTCGTGCGCACTGTCCAGCCCATCATGGAGGAGATCGACAAGGAGGTGGAGGAAGTGGCCGCCACGCTCGGCGCCAATCGCTTCCAGACCGTCTCCCGGGTTCTGCTCCCAGGCCTGGCGCCAGCCATTGTCACCGGTTTCGCGCTGGCTTTCGCACGCGGTGTCGGCGAGTACGGCTCCGTCATCTTCATCGCCGGCAATCTGCCCTACAAATCCGAGATCGCGCCGCTTCTGATCGTCATCCGGCTGGAGGAATACAATTATGCGGCGGCGACCGCGATCGCGGCAATCATGCTCGCTTTGTCGTTCGTGATGCTGCTGGTCATCAATCTGGTGCAGACGTGGAGCCGCAAGCGCTATGGCTGATCCGGAGATCAAATCCTACGCACCGCACCACGAAAGCCAGTCGGCGGCAGTAACCGAAAGCCGCCTGGCGAAAGCCGTGCTGATGATCGTGAGCTTTGCCTTCCTCGGCATTTTCCTGCTCTTGCCGCTGATCGTCGTCTTCAACGAAGCCTTCGCAAAAGGTCTCAGCGCTTACACGGAGGCGCTGACCAACCCAGACACGCGCTCGGCGATCCACCTGACACTGCTGGTGGCGGCGATCTCGGTTCCACTCAACGTCGTCTTCGGCATCTCCGCCGCCTGGGCGATCGCCAAGTTCGAGTTCAAGGGCAAGGCCTTCCTGACCACGCTCATCGACCTGCCGTTTTCGGTCTCGCCGGTCATTTCCGGCCTGGTCTATGTGCTTTTGTTCGGCGCGCAAGGCTTGCTCGGCAGCTGGCTGAAGGCGCATGGCATCGCCATCCTGTTTGCCGTGCCGGGCATCGTGCTCGCCACCATCTTCGTCACCTTCCCCTTCGTCGCCCGCGAACTGATCCCGTTGATGCAGGAACAGGGCAATGGCGACGAGGAGGCGGCGCTGTCGCTCGGCGCCAATGGCTGGCAAGCGTTCTGGTACGTGACGCTGCCCAACGTCAAATGGGGACTGCTCTACGGCGTCTTGTTGTGCAATGCCCGCGCCATGGGCGAGTTCGGCGCGGTGTCGGTGGTGTCCGGCCACATACGCGGGCTCACCAACACCATGCCGCTGCATGTCGAAATCCTCTATAACGAGTACAATGCCGCAGCCGCCTTCGCCGTCGCCTCGCTGCTTGCGGGCTTGGCGCTCGTCACGCTGGTCTTGAAAACACTTCTCGAAATGCGCTACGGCGCCGAGATCGCCGCGACGCGCGGACACTGAATGCATGTCGCCCAAAAGTGCATAGCGGTTTTGGGATTACGACATGCATGAAACAAAGATTTTGATGTCGCCCAAAAGTGCGCAGCGGTTTTGGGATTACGACATGCATGAAGCAAAGATTTTGATGTCGCCCAAAAGTGGTAACCGGTTTTGGGACAACGACATGCATCGACAAAAAAGGGACGGTTGATGGAAGTTCGCGTTGCCAACGTGCGCAAGGAGTTTGAACGGTTTCCGGCCCTCCACGACGTTTCGCTCGACATCAAGTCCGGCGAGCTGATCGCGCTGCTCGGGCCTTCCGGTTCCGGCAAGACGACGCTGCTCAGGCTGATAGCCGGGCTGGAGCGGCCGACGAAAGGAAAGATCTTCTTCGGCGAGGAGGATGCGTCGCAAAAGTCGATCCAGGAGCGCAATGTCGGCTTCGTTTTCCAGCATTATGCGCTGTTTCGCCATATGACGGTCGCCGACAATATCGGCTTCGGCTTAAAAGTTCGGCACGGGCCGTCACGGCCGTCGGCGCAGGAAATCCGCCGCCGTGCCTCCGAGCTTCTCGACCTCGTCCAACTTTCCGGCTTGGAAAAGCGCTATCCGGCGCAGCTTTCGGGCGGCCAGCGCCAGCGTGTGGCACTTGCCCGCGCGATGGCGATCGAACCGGCCGTGCTTTTGCTCGACGAGCCGTTCGGCGCGCTCGATGCCCAGGTCCGCCGCGAGTTGCGCCGTTGGCTGCGCGACATCCACGACGCCACCGGCCACACCACGGTCTTCGTCACCCATGACCAGGAAGAGGCGCTGGAGCTTGCCGACCGCGTGGTGGTGATGAGCCAGGGCAGCATCGAGCAGGTCGGCACCGCCGATGAAATCTACGACACGCCGAACTCGCCCTTCGTCTACGGCTTCATCGGTGAATCGAGCGCGCTTCCCGTCAAGGTCGAGGACGGCCAGGTCTGGATCGCCGACCGCCCGATCGGGCTGTCCGCGCCGCATGCACCGCAAGGCGAAGCGACGCTGTTCTTCCGCCCGCACGATGTCGAACTGGTGGACGAATGCAATGGCTGCATCGCCGGCACGGTCGCCGCCAGCCGCCGCGTCGCCGGCACCAGACGAGTGGAGCTCGAAATCGGCGGCGAGCGCCAGCGGGTCGAGATCGAACTGCCCGTCGACCATCCGGCGGCGCAGAAAAGCCGAGTGGCGTTCAGGCCACGGCGCTGGAAGCTTTTTCCGGCTGCTTGATCCTCTATCCGGCCCTACACCAGCCAGTTCTCGACCTTCAGGCCTTTGATCCGGTTGAACTCTCGCGTGTTGGCCGTCACCAGAGTAGTGCCCAGGGCGTAGGCGTGGGCAGCAATAAAAAGGTCGTTTTGGCCAATGGTCTGGCCCATGCCTTCCAGCTCGGCGCGAATCGCGCCGTACTCGGCGTCCACCGGCACATCGAGCGGCAAAACAGGAATCTCAGCCAGCAATTCCTCGACCTTCTTGAGCAGCTTGGCCGATCCCTTCCTGACGCAGCCATATCGCAGTTCCGAGGCGACCACGATGCTGGTACACACGGCGGCGTCTCCCACGCGCAGGACGGCGCTGGCGGCTCTGCCTGCCGGGTTCCGGATCATGTCGCTGATAATGTTCGTGTCCAGCATGAACCGCATTTAAAAAAATTTCTCGGGTTTGACAGGCATATCGTCGATTTCGGGGAAGTCTTCCTCGGGACCCAGCGGCGGCCCTTTCGCCCATTGCGCGAGCAGCGCCGTGAGGCCAGGTTTGCGGACCGGCTCGATGACCAAGCGGTCGCCTTCACGGCTGATCAAGACCTTTTCGCCAGGTAACTCGAACTCGACAGGAATGCGCACCGCTTGGCTGCGGTTGTTGCGAAACAGCTTCGCCTCTTTCGGTGGGGATGTTGAATGGCGGTGCTGGGGCATAGCGACGGTTCCTTGTATATACCATTTGTATATGCCAGGTAATGCCATGATGCAATCGTCTTGCCAACACATGGGCCAGCCGAGAAGCATCGTGCATGCGGACGACATCAGCACCGCTGCCCAGGTGTCTCGAAAGAGCCTGCTTGAAAGAAAATCCTAACGACGGCGCGGAATGGGAACATTTTTCTAGCGATAACGTGGCGAAGCCGTTCTGCGTGTCTCGTCGCCCACCATGCCTTGCCGCTATGGTTGGGCAATAAGCGCATTGCATTGGAGCCTGTTTTCATGAAGCGATTTTTGCTTGGCGTCGCCACAGTAGCCGGCCTGTTCCTCGCATCCTCCCAAGCCTGGTCGGCCGACAAATTGCTGAACGCTTCCTACGATGTCGGCCGCGAACTGTTTGCGCAGGTCAACAAGGCTTTTATCGCCGAGCACCCCGGCGTGGCCATCGATCAGTCGCATGCCGGGACGTCGGCTCAGGCGCGCGCCATTGCCGAGGGCCTCGGCGCGGATGTCGTCACCTTCAATCAGGTCATCGACATCGACTTCCTGGTCTCGAAGGGTCTTATCTCCGCCGACTGGCAGAAGGATTTCCCCGACAACGCCTCGCCTTTCTATTCGCTACCGTCCTTCCTGGTGCGCGCCGGCAATCCGAAGAACATCAAGGATTGGAACGACCTCGTGCGCGACGACGTCCAGGTGATCTTCCCCAACCCTAAAACATCGGGCAATGCGCGCTACACCTATCTTGCGGCCACCGCCTACGCCAAGGAAGCCTTCAAGGGCGACGACACCAAGGTGAAGGAATTCGTCACCAAGCTGTTCAACAACGTCCCGATCTTCGACAGCGGCGGGCGCGCCGCGACCACCACCTTCGTGCAGCGCGAGATCGGCGACGTTCTGATCACCTTCGAGTCGGAAACGCGCGGCGTCCGCAGGGAGTATGGCGATGACAAGTTCGAGCAGGTGACACCCTCGGTCAGCCTGCTGGCGGAGTTTCCGGTGGCGATCGTCGACACGGTCGCCGACGAGCATGGCACGCGTGACCTCGCCAAGACCTATCTCGACTTCCTCTACACGCCGCAGGGCCAGGACATCGCCGCCCGTAATGGCCTGCGGGCTCGCGACGCGGCGGTCGCCGCCAAATACAAGGCTGAGTTCCCCGATGTCCGCCTGCTGACGGTGGAAGACATCTTCGGCGGCTGGGCCAAGGTCCAGACCGAGCACTTTGCAGCGGGAGGCCTGCTCGACCAGACTTATGGCAGCCGCTGAAGCAAGCAATCTTCGAACTTGACAAGAAAGCCGGCTTTTGCCGGCTTTCTTCGTTTTCGCGCATTTTCGGGCGCATCATCCAAAACGTCACGAAGAATCAATGTGTTTGTGTCTACCGTGCCATCAGACGGCTTGTTTCGCGAAACTGCATCGCGCGACCAAAACGTCATGATTTACACACAAACAACCGCCAGATGCGGGCGGTTGGGGTTTTCATGAACTGAATCGGGCATGCTGACCAAAAAAGGCAAATACGGCCTCAAGGCCCTCGTGCATCTGTCCGGCTTGCCGGTCGGCCAGCTCGCGTTCGTCAACGACATTGCGGTTGCCAACAACATCCCGAAGAAATTCCTGGATGCCATTCTAGGCGAGTTGCGCAATGCCGGCTTCGTCCAGAGCCGCAAGGGCAAGGAAGGCGGCTATCGCCTCGCCCGGCCGGCCTCCGAAATCAAGATCGGCCATGTCGTGCGTGTCCTCGACGGGCCGCTGGCGCCGATCCCTTGCGCCAGCCGCACCCAATATCAGCGCTGCGAGGATTGCGACGAAGCGACATGCCAGGTCCGGAACATGATGCTGGAGGTGCGCCAGGCGATCGCCGAGGTGCTGGACAATCGCAGCCTCGCCGCGATGTGCGACGCCGACAATGACGATTTTCCAGTCGAACTGACGTCGCAGATCTAGGGTGTGGTGGTTTCCGAGAACGGAACGGAGCGTAACGTTTGGACACGCACCGGAAGCGCAGGAAACTGCCTTTGCAGGCCGGCATCGCCTGACTATCAAAACACCCCAATTAGGCGCCCTAAAGCAGGATCCGCGCCGGCCACCCGCTCATGAATTCGCCTCTAACAGGCTCACGACGTCGCCGACAATGTCGGCGATCGGGCGCGTCGCATCGAGCGTCAATGCGTTCTCGTCGGCTGCCGGCGCTTCGAGCGTGGCGAACTGGCTGTCGACCAGGCTTGCCGGCATGAAATGGGCCTGGCGGGAGCCGACACGCTGCTTTGCGGTCGCGGGATCGATTTCCAGATAGAGGAAAACGATGTTTTGGCAAAAGCCGCGCAGACGTTCGCGATAGCTGCGCTTCAGCGCCGAGCAGGCGGCAACGACGCCCTGCCCATTGCCGACCGATCCCGCAATGCGCCGGCCGATCGCGTCGAGCCAGCCTTCGCGCAATGCATCGGTCAGCGGCTCGCCTCTTGCCATGCGCGCGACGTTTTCCGGCGAATGCAGCCGGTCGCCCTCGACGAAAATGGCGCCCGACGCTGCGGCCAACGCTTCGCCGACGGCCGACTTGCCACAACCGGCAACGCCCATCACCACGACGGCCGGTGCGGACCGAACCGGATCCCTCTGCATCTGTGCTGCCTTTTCGTCCACGATGCGGGTCAGCGGCTGGCCGGCGCACGACCGTAAAGCAGGAGCATGGCGACAATGACGACGCCGTAGATAATCTGCCGCCCCGCCTCCGGCATCTGCATGACCGAAAGAATGGATTGCAAAAGCGTGATCAGGATGACGCCAGCGACGGTGCCGAGATAGGAGCCGCGGCCGCCGAGGATCGAGGTGCCGCCGAGCACGACCGCTGCGATCGACGGCAGGAGATAGGCGTCGCCCATCGACTGCGCCGCCTTGGAGGCATAGCCGGCCAGAAGCACGCCGCCGAAGGCGGAGAGTCCGCCGGACACGGCGAAGGCGATCAATACCACGCGCCGCGTGTCGATGCCGGAGAGGTAGGCGGCCCGCTCGCGGTTGCCGATGCCGTAGACCGTGCGGCCGAAGCCGGTGCGGGTCAGCACGAAAACCATCGCAGCCCCGATCAGCGCCCAGATGATGACGGCGTTGGGCACGCCCGGAATGGCAAAGCCGGTCGCCAGATAGCGCATCGCCCGGGTTGCCGAATCCTGCGGCGAGAAGCCGCCCGTATAGACCACCATCAGCCCTTGCGCGACGGCATTGGTGGCGAGCGTGATGATCATCGAGGGAATGCGCAGATAAGCGACGCCGATGCCGTTGACGATGCCGATCGCGACACCGCAGAAAATGCCGAACGGGATCGCCAGCGCCACGCCGACCGGGCCGTAGGCGGCCGCCGCACAGGCCATCATTGCGCCCGCCGCCACCGACCACGGCACCGACAGGTCGATCTGGCCGAGCAGGATGACCAGCATCATGCCGGTGGCGATGACGCCGAGAAACGAGGCCACCTTGAGCTGCTGCAGTAGATATTCCGGCGACAGAAAGCTGCGCGAATAGAGGCTGCCGACAAACAGCAACAGCACGATGCAGGCGAAGGCGGTCAGCACCGCCGGATCGGCGCGGCGGATGAATTTCGGCATGCGGCCGGCGATGCCGCCGATGGTCGTTTCGCTCATAGGAACCACTCCAGCCGGTTGCGGACCCTGAACAGGGCGAAGGCGCCGAGGCTGACCGCGATCAGCAGGATGACGCCCTGAAACAGCGGCTGCCAGAGCGGATCGAAATCGAAGACGAAGAGCAGGTCGCCGATGGTGCGGAAGGCGAGCGCCCCAAAAATCGCGCCGACGGCGCTGCCCTTGCCGCCGAACAGCGAGACGCCGCCAAGCACCACGGCGGCGATCGAGAACAGCGTATAGGCATTGCCGCTGGCATAGGCCGCCTCGCCCGTATAGGTGAAGAAGGTCAGGAACAATCCGCCGATCGCGGCCAGCAGGCCGGCCAGCCAATCGGCCGAAAAGTGGCCGCGGCGGAGCGGAAACCGGGCCTTGGCGGCCGCCATCACCCCCGAGCCGGCCGCGTAAGCGGCGCGGCCGAGCACCGACCGTCTGAACGGCACCCAGACCACGAGCACGACGGCCAGCAGCACCACCAGGCTTGCCGGCACCACGCCGAACAGCCGCCCGGTCAGCGCGTCGGCCAGATCCTCGTTGACCGAGCCGCCTGGGAATGGCCTGAGCAGCAGCGCGATGCCGAAATAGACCGCGCCCGTGGCGATGGTGGTGACGATCGGCTGCAGCCGTCCGTAGATGACGATGGCGCCGTTGATCGCCCCGCACAGCAGCCCGGTGCCGAGCACCGCGACGACGCCCAACGCGGTCTCGATGCCGGTGCCGATGACCAGCCATGAGGCCAGGCAGTTGGTCAGCAGGAAGATCATGCCGACGGAAAGGTCGATGCCGGCGGTGATCACCACCAGCGTCTGCGCCATGGCGACGAAGGCAAGCAGCACGCCCTTGTTGGAAGCCGTCTGCACGACATTGGCGGTAAAGCCCGCCGGATGGTTCGAGGTGTAGATCGTAAACATCACGATGAAGATGCCGAACGCCAGCAGCGTTCCGCGTTGTTCGGCAAGCCAGTAGCGCCAGTCCTTCACGCGTCCGCTCCTCGGGCTGGCGGCTTCGCCATGCCTCGGGCTGGCGTCTCTTCGCCATGGATGTTGAGCGCGCTGGCGATCAGCGCCCGCTCGGTGATCTGGGCGCCGACCAGCTCGCGTTTGACCGCTCCGTCATAGAGCACCAGCACCCGGTCGCAGCACCCGATCAGTTCGTCATAGTCGGTGGAGTAAAACAGGATCGCCGCGCCTTGGTCGGCAAGCTTGCGCATCAGCTGATACAGTTCCTGCTTGGTGCCGACATCGATGCCCCGCGTCGGATCGTTGAGCAGGATAATTCGCGGCTGCCGCATCAGCCATTTGGCGATCACCACCTTCTGCTGGTTGCCGCCGGACAGCGCACCGACCGGAATGTCGAGGCCGGCCGTCTTGATCGCCAGCAGAGCTACCATGTCGTCGATCAGCCGCTGCTCGGCGGCACGGTCGATGATGCCGGCCCTGGACAGCCGGTCGAGTGCGGCGAAGGAGAGGTTTTCGCGCACCGTCATCGGCAGCATCAGGCCTTCCGTCTTGCGGTCTTCCGGGATCAGCGCCATGCCGATCCGGTCACCGCGCGCCTTGGCCGGGCTGGCGATCGCCACCGGTTTGCCGTCGATCAATATCTGCCCGCTGAGGCCGCGCAGCACGCCGAAGAAGGCGAGCAGCAATTCGCGCTGGCCCTGGCCGTCGAGACCGCCGAGGCCGACGACCTCGCCTGCGCCGACCGACAGCGAGATATTGTCCAGCCGGTCGGTCCAGGAAAGCTTGCGCGCCTCCAGCACGGGCGCGGCGGTGGCCGGCGCGCGCACCGGCTTTGGCGGAAAGATGTGGCTGTACTCGCGGCCGATCATCAGCTCGACGACTTCATTGTCGCTCTTGGTGCCTGCTGCGTAGCTGGCGACATTGCGGCCGTTGCGGAACATCGTGCACTGGTCGGCAAGCTCGGCGATCTCGTTCATGCGATGCGAGATGTAGAGCAGCGCCAGCCCTTCCGAGCGCAGCCGCTTCAAGACGCCGAAGATCTTGGCGACGTCGGTCGCGGTCAGCGCCGAGGTCGCCTCGTCGAGGATCAGGATGCGCGGCTTCCTGGCAAGTGCTTTGGCGATCTCGACCATCTGCCTTCTTGAAAGAGGAAGATCCTTGACCAGCGCCAGCGGGTGAATGTCGGCAGCGCCGGCGCGCGCCAAGGCTTCTTCCGCGATGCGTCGCTGCGCCTTGCGGTCGATCATGCCGAAACGTTTCGGCGGATCGGAAATGACGATGTTGTCGGCAACGCTGAGTTCGGGGACGAGCGACAGTTCCTGGAAGATGCAGACGATGCCGGCCTGGTTGGCCGCGGCCGGCGAAGCGAAGGTCACCTCGCTTCCGTCCAGCATCATGCGGCCTTCGTCAGGCGCGACGACGCCGGCCATAACCTTGATCAGCGTCGATTTGCCGGCGCCGTTTTCGCCGAGGATGGCGTGAATGCTGCCTGGTGTTACCGAAAGCTCGGCCTTTTCCAGCGCCCGCACACCGCCATAGCGCTTGGATATGCCCTCCATGCGGAAGAGCGGAACCGCACCATCCATCGGCCCCTCCCAAGGCGCTTGTTCTTCGGGACCGGCGCCGCGGGATTATCCGGCGGCGCCGAGCGATCACTCTATTGGTTTTCCTTGCTCTGGCCCATGATTTCCTGCGCGGTGAAGTTGATGCCGCAGGTCGGGAAGGAATTGCCGACGAAGAAATTGTCGGACTGGTCGGGGAAATAGTCCTCGCCTTCCTTGAAGTTCGGATCCTCGACGATCGCCAACGGCAGCTTCACCGCTTGCGGGACAACCTGGCCTTCGAGCGCGGCAATCGCCGTCTTGATGGCGACCGCGACCTGGGCGGGACCGGTTCCGGCCGACGAGCATTTCAGCCCGTCTGCGGCAAACTTGGCGCAGAATTTGCGGAAGCCATTCTCCGTTTCGCCGCCGAACGGCACGAACGGATGCTTGGCATCGATCATCGCCTGGACGATGCCGGTGTCGCCGCCCTGACCGGTGACGCCGTCGAAGGGACCGTTGGTGGCGATCGCGTCGGCCGAGGCCTTTTGCGCCACGCCATCGTCCCATTTGCCGATGACTTCGGTGACCTCCCACTTCTTGCCCGAAGCATCGAAGACCTCATGGATGCCATTGTGGCGGTCGGTATCGACCGACGTGCCGGCAACGCCGCGCACTTCGAGGATCTTGCCACCATTGGGAATATGCTTGATCAGCCAGTTGGCCCACAACTCGCCAAGGCCTTTCTGATCGACATTGACGTTGATGGCATCCTTGGTGTCGAGAATATTGTCGAAAGCGACCAGCACGACGCCGGCTTCCTTGGCGCGCTTGATGACCGGTCCGAACGCCGTCGGATTCTGCGCGTTGACGACGATCGCGTCATAGCCGGAATCGATGAAGTTGTTGATCGCCGAAATCTGCGCCGGCACGTCTTCGCCGGTCGAGACGACCTTGAATTCCTTCAGTTTCGCCGCGACCTCCGGCTGCGCCGCATAGGCCTTCGCCGTCTGCACCATCTGGATACGCCAGGTGTTGGCGATATAGCCATTGGCGAGCGCTACGCGGTACGGGCCTTCCTTCTTGGGGAACTTGAAGAACTGCGTGTCGGCGGCCCATGGCGCGAAGCAGTCCGGCTCGGCCGACGGGCCCGTGACGATTTCTGGCTCGGCGAGCGCCGACGAGCTTAGCATGGCGAATGCAGTGGCGGCAACGATGCCACCAACAAGTGACTTGAACATCGATATTCCTCCCAGTTGCAGTTTTTGATTGTCTTACGCGTCTCGCGTCCGGCCCGGCACCTCCCGCCTTGCCCGTCGCGCTTTCTCAGGTGGCCGAATGCCGACCCGATCTCCTCCCTTGCCGCTCGGCAACCACAGTAAAAACTATCATATTATACATAATAAACAAGCATGAGCTGTCGATTATATATAATAAACAAACTAGCCCCTTTGCGGTGAATTTTTGCCAGAGATAGATGGTAGCGCTACCACGACATTGTGTAAAGCGTCACTTCACTGCGTCTCGAAGGCAGGTCAGCGGGCCGTGCTCTCGCGGCGCTTGAGTTCGAAGCCGAGATCGACGACCGGCTCTTGCGGCCGCTTGCCTGCAATCGCCGCGAGCGCCATGGCGACAGACAGCCGGCCGATCTCGTAGCGAGGCGTCCGGATGCTGGTGACCGATGGAAAAGCCACTTCCATCATGTCGAGATCGTTGAAGCCTGTGATGCCGATCGTCTTCGGCACGGCGATCGAGGCGCGGTGGCACTCGAACAGTACGCCGAGCGCAATGTCGTCATTGTTGCAGAAAACCCCGTCGAGCATCGCCACCTTGGCCAGCGCGTCACGAAACAGTTCGCGCCCGAGCGTCACGCTGGACGGCACCGGCGTGGTGGTGATCAGCCGCGCGTCGAACAGACCGGCCGCCTCCATCGCCGCGCGATAGCCTGCCAGACGACGCTGCGAGCGCGGGTCCATGCGCGCGCCGATGAAGCCGATGCGGCGATAGCCCATTTCGATCATGTGTTCCGTCGCCGCCTTGCCGCCGTCGAAATGCGAGAAGCCGACCATCATGTCAACCGGATCGGGCCCGGTCTCCATGACCTGCACCACCGGGCAGCCGGCCGTCTCGAGCAGTCTTCGCGACGTTGGCGTCTGGTCGATGCCCGCCACGATCAGCGCCGCCGGGCGCTGCGGGCCGAACACCTGCAGCAGCCGTTCCTCCTCGAGGCCGGAATAATGGGTATTGCCGAGCTGGATACGGTAGGAACTGTCGGACAGGCTGTCATAGATGCCGCGCAGCACTTCGGCAAAGACGCTGTTGGTGAGCGACGGCACCAGCACGCCAAAGACCTCGGCGCGCGCCGAAGCCAGCGCCCGCGCATTTGGGTCGGGCACGTAACCGAGCTCATCGACAGCCGCCTGGATCTGGCGGCGCAGATCTTCCGAAACACGCCCCGGCTCGCGCAAGGCGCGGGAGACGGTGATGGCGCCGACGCCGGCCTTGCGCGCGACGTCGGCGATCGTCGGACGGCCGCCGCCGCGGCGCGAGCGCGGTTTGGTCATAGCCTTGTCCCGAACTCAGCGCCCTCGCCGAAGCGCGGCCACGAAATGCTGTTCAGCGTCTTTGCCACTATCGCCATGCCAACCCGACTTGCCGCACCCGTCTGGCGTCGCGCAGCCTTACCCCGTTGTCAAGCTAACCGGCCAGGACAGCTACCGAACTCGGGTAGCGCCACAGTTTGAATTTCGGCTGTGGGTGGTGAGCGGGCGTCTTGTCGTCCACCGTGCTCAGGCTTCTACGCCGCGCGTCTTCCGCTGCGCCACCTCGTGGCATAGGGCAACGCGAACAAGTAGAGACCGCTGAGCATGAGCAAGCCGAGCGGGATCAGCGGCATGAGGTATACCCAATAGGCGGGCTCGACCCCTACGCCCAAGGTGATGAAGATGGCAGCGACGACCGCCGTAAAAATGATCGACAGCCAGCGGTGGAATTGCCGAATCCACGTGTTCCAGTTCATGAGCACCTCCTCTGAAGACGAGCTGAAGCGGACCGGGCAACCCGCTTGGCGGCGGCCGTTTATGCAAGCTTGTTTGATTTGATGGACGTCTTGTTGGCCATTGCGTTCACCGCAGATGCCCATTGGCGCCGGCACACCTTACTCTATCCGCGCCAGGACCTGCTCCAGGTTCGCTAGGAACCGCTGCCATCCGTGTTGGGCACCCTGGTAGTACTGCTGCTGATCCGGCCGGAAGCCCAACTGCTCCATGCGCAGATGGGTCCCCGTGCTCGTAGGGGTGAGCGTCCACGTGACGACACTTTTGAGATCCTTGGTATCCCACGTGTAAGACAGCGTCTTGTTGGGCTCGACGGCCTGGACCTGACAATCGACCGCCCCCCAGTCCGCGCTAAGATTGAAACGGTGGCCCTCGTCTGGCTTGAAATCGTTCTTCATCAGCCACTCCTCGATCAGGTGTGATTGCGTGAGCGCGCGCCAGATCTTTTCCGGCGGAAAAGCGACCTCCCGTTCGACAACGACGGCGCGTGTTTCGGTCTCAGTATTGGTCATTGGTCCATCCTTTTGAGCAAATCTTCGAGGTTGTCGAATCGGCTTTTCCAGAACCCAGCCATTTGGTTTGTCCAGTCGATCAGCGGCGCCAAGGCGCCGAGCTCCGCGCTATAATGCGTATTGCGGCCTTCATGACGGTCGCGCACCAACCCGGCCTGCTTCAGGACCCCAAGATGCTTTGACACGGCCGGTTGCGAGACCCCGGCCCGAGCGGTCAGGGCCGCGACGGTCTGGTCTCCGTCGCGACACAGCCGCTCGAAGATGGCCCGTCGCGTCGGATCGGCAAGCGTTCTGAAAAGGATCTCGTGGGGCTGTGCCATGGAAATCGATAACCCTATGGCTATTGATAAACCAATAACCACCGAGATATGCGTAAGTCAAGCAGGAATGTGGACCTGGCGATTGCGGACTATCGGCCTTCCGCTCGGGATCGTGAGCCGGGTTCAAACTGAGACACGCCCGAACTCTCGGAACTCGGGATCGAACTAGCGATCAGTGTGAGTTCGGCTTGACAGGTGACGGCAGCTATGCTAGGAATTTATTCATAGTGCTGATTCGCGCCAGTAACCCGTCCTTGAGGCGGTTTTTTGTGCCGTGATAATGCCGTCGACAGGCGCTTTAGTTGATCGGTAGCGTCGGAAGGGGGCCCAGGTGCTCCGTTTCAGGCAATCGCCGCGGCGCTGCGCCGTGCCTTCCACAGCAGCAGCACCATGGCCGCTATGTTCAGCAGGTTCCAGGCAATGCCGTTGAGGAATGCGGCGGCGTAGGACCCGGTCAGATCATAGATCCAGCCCGACATCCAGCCGCCGATCGCCATGCCGAAGATGGTTGCCATCATGACGATGCCGACACGCTGGCCGGCCTCTTTGGCGGGCATGTATTCGCGCACGATGATGGCATAACAAGGCACGATGCCCCCTTGCGACAGGCCGAAGACCAGCGAGACGACGTAAAGCGAGGCGAGCCCATCGAAGGGGATGTAGAACAACAGCGACAGGGCTTGCAGCACCGAGCCGATCAGCAGGGTTTTCACGCCGCCGATGCGATCGGCAAGGAAGCCGGAGGCCAGCCGGCTGACGACACCCGCCGCCAGCATGATCGACAGCATGTCGGCGCCTCGCGCCACGCCGTAGCCGAGGTCTATGCAATAGGCGACGATATGGACCTGCGGCATCGACATCGCCACGCAGCAGCCAAGGCCGGCGACGACGAGCAGCACCTGCAGGGCTGCCGGTGACAGTGAGATCGGCTGGACGGGCCGGCTGCCAGGCGACCCGGGAGCGGCGGCACGTGGTACGCCACGCCTGAGCAGCAGGATCAGCGGTACCATGGTCGCGAGGCAGACAACGCCGATCGCGGCATAGGTGAAACGCCAGCCTTCGGCCTGCATGACATACGGCATTGCCAACGGCCAGATCGCCCCGGCGAGATAGTTGCCGGCGGCGGCAGCCGTCACCGCGACGCCGCGCCGGCGATTGAACCAGTGCGAGATGTCGGCGATCAGCGGCCCGAAAATCGCCGACGTGCCGACGCCGATCAAAAGTCCCTGGACAAGAGTGAATTGCAGGATCGAACTGGTCAGCGACGCTAGCAGGAAACCGGCGCCGAGCGCCACCGAGGCAATGAGCGCCGGGATCCAGTAGCCCATGCGGTCGATGGCGCGGCCGACCAGCACATTTCCCGCTGCGAAGCCCACCATGGTCGCGGTATAGGGCATCGACGCGGCGGCGCGATCGACGCCGAATTCGGCCTGCACGGCGGGCAGCACCACGACCACCGCCCACATGCCGACGCCGCCGATCGTCGCCAGCAGCACCGAAATGCCGAGCCGCATCCAGGCATAGGCGCTGTCGATGCCGGGGCTGCTTGCCTGGCTGGAGACGGTTGTGGTCAAGGCGTTTCCTGTCGGGGTTCTGCGAAATCGACCGGTTCGACATCACTATCGGCACATTGGCGACGCCGTGCAGCGCCACATCCAGCAAATCCGTGGTTCCAGGGATGTAAGCTGAAGTGGAACAGTGGCCGCCGTCCCGGAGTTTTCCATCAACGCACCAATTGAAGGAGTTTGTTATGACCGCGAAAAGGAAATGGTCGGCCGAGGTGACCGAGCACAGCGACGCGCTGGACCTCGAGGAGCATATCTTCGAATCACACGACCCCAAGAAGATCGCGGCCTCGCTGAAGCGATCGGCCGAGCACAGCTACCGGCGCAAGGCCGAGCCGTTCCAGTCCGCCATGTCGATGCTGAATTTCTACATCAACCGTGCCGGTAAGAACCTGCCGGCCAAGCAGAAGAAAGTGCTGGAGGACGCCAAGGACGAACTGCGGGCAGCATTTGGGCGCCCGAGAGAAGATTAGAGGGTCGGCCTACCTCGACTTGATGACGCTATCTGTATTGGCCAACAGCTTGCGGACCGCGTTGCGCGCCGCATCCGGCCGCTGCAGGCGAATGTTCTTTTCGATCGCCTCGTGCAGCTTCTGCGCGTGCTGCAAATCGTCCAGTTCCCGCGTCGTATAGGCGAACAGATGATCAAACGCCGATTCGATCAGCACGCCGAGCGGTACCAGGAGGTCGTTGCCCGAGGCGCGCAGGATGGCCAGATGAAAACGCGTATCGGCGCGGGTGCGCTCTCGCAGCGTCGTCGCCTCGCCCATCTCCCGGCAGGCTTGGCTGATCTCGGCCATCTGCTCGTCTGTGCGCCGCATCGCGGCAAAGGCGGTCGCTTCCGGCTCGATGATGTGGCGGAATTCCTGCACCGTTTTCAGGAACACCTCGCGGTCGGGCGATGTCGCGTACCAGGCAAGCACGTCGCGATCGAGCAGGTTCCAGCGCTCTTTTGGTTCGACCCAGCTGCCGATCTTCGGGCGCGACGCCAGCAGGCTCTTGGCCATCAGCATCTTGATCGCCTCGCGCACCGCCGAGCGGCTGACGTCGAAGGTCTCGGACCATTTGGCTTCATTGGGCAGGATGGTTCCCGGCGGATAGTCGCCGCGCACGATCCTGAGACCGATCTCGTTGGCCAGCGACGCATGCACGCTCGACCCAGGCATACGCGCCGCGTCGGCGCGGCGCACGACTGTCGGGCGCTCGGCGGACGCCGCCTTGGCCGGTGTTTTTCTCTTATTCGGCTTCCCGTCCCGCATGCGTTCACAAAGTCCGGATTTCGAAAGCTGTCAAGCACGGGAAAAGCCTCGGGCTGCAAAGCCTGCTTCTGTGCACATGTCAGCCCGGATCGACCCCCGTCATGCCGTCTTGACGTATTTCCGCCAGCTGTGTTCCGGGCGAAACCCGAGCACATCCCGCGCCTTGCGGTTCGAAAGCAGCGTCTCGTACTCGCCGAGCTCAACCTTGACCGGCACGCCGGGATAAAACCGCTTCAAGAGTTCGGCCGTCGGCAGATCGGACGAGGTGTCGTCATTGGCGGCGTTGAACACCTGATAGCCGAGCCCATCCTTCTCGATGGCGCGCAGCGTGATCTGGCCGAGGTCGCGCGCATCGATATAGCTCCAGGCGATCCGTTTTCGGAAACCCGGATCTGCGAACCACTTCGGGAACAGCGAATATTCATGCGGTTCGATGACGTTGCCGATGCGCAAGGCGTAGACGTCGATGCCGCTGCGCAGCGCGAAGGCGCGCGCCGTCTTCTCATTGACGATCTTGGACAGCGCATAGCTGTCCATGGGATCGACATCGTACTCCTCGTCGAGCGGGAAATGCGTCGGGTCGCGCGGCTCGTTGGCGAAGACCAGCCCATAGGTCGTCTCGCTGGAGGCGATCACTACCTTGCGGATGCCGAGCTTCACCGCCGCCTCGATGACATTGTAGGTGCCGAGTGCGTTGATGCGGAACACCTCGTTGTCGGGCGTGATCATGATGCGCGGGATGGCCGCGAAGTGCACCACGGCATCGACCGGCTGCGCGCGCAGCGACGGGTCGAATTCATGCAGGCCCATATAGCTCGACAGCGCATTGAACACCTGCCCGCTGTCGGTGATGTCAGTGATCAGTGTGCGCACCTTGGGATTGTCGAGCGGCTTGGTGTCGATGTTGAGCACCTGGCATCCCTGCTCGACCAGATACTGCACAACATGACGCCCGGCCTTGCCGCTGCCGCCGGTGAACATGATCCGCTTCGTCATTTTGCTCTCCACATTCCCCAAGATTCATGTGTATTGTCAGACAATATCGAACTCTGCAATCGCCTGCCACCGCCTGCGGCGAAAACCCGCTGCAACAATTCGCCTGCCAAAGTGCAGCGCCGTCATCGAGAGCGCAACACAGGATTACACGCCATGAACACCACCGCCGCGAGCGAAAAGATCGGCTTCATCGGACTTGGCTTGATGGGACACGGGATCGCGAAGAACATCGTCGATAAGGGCTATTCCCTGACGTTTCTCGGCCGCAAGAACCGCGCTCCGGCGGAAGACCTGCTCGGCCGGGGTGCGGAGGAAGCCGCGACCTCGCGCGACGTGGCAGTGGCATCTGATATCGTCTTTATCTGCGTCACCGGCTCGCGCGAGGTCGAAGCCATCATCCGCGGGCCCGGCGGCCTCAAGGAAGGCCTGAAGAAGGGTTCGGTGGTTGTCGATTGCTCGACCTCGGACCCGACCTCGACGTTAGCGCTTGCCGCCGAGCTCAAGGCGCTCGGCGTCGACTATGTCGACGCCCCGCTCAGCCGCACGCCGAAGGAGGCTTGGGAAGGCACGCTCGACGCCATGGTCGGCGCATCCGACGTGGTCTTTGCCCGCCTCAAGCCGGTGCTCGACACCTGGGCCGGGCGCATCGTCCATATCGGCGACACTGGCGACGGCCACCGCATGAAGCTGCTCAACAATTTCATCTCGCTGGGCTACGCGGCGATCTATTCGGAGGCGCTGGCGCTGGCGCAAAAGGTCGGCATCTCGCCGCCGCGCTTCGACAGCGTCATCCGCAACGGCCGCATGGATTGCGGCTTCTACCAGACCTTTATGCGCTGGACGCTGGAAGGCGACCGCGATGCGCACAAATTCACCATCGCCAACGCCTTCAAGGACCTCACCTATCTCGAATCGATGGCGGGTGCTGCCGGCATCGCCAACCCGCTCGGCAATGCCACCAAGAACGCCTTCGCCGGCGCATTCGCCGCCGGGCCCGCCGATCAATATGTGCCGATGCTGGCGACGCATATCGGCAAGGTCAACGGCGTCGACCTGACACCGACGAAGGAGGGGAAGAAACAGGCGATTTGACGCGATTGGCTCGCTGTATCTGATCAAGGTTGGCGCTGCCCCTCATCCGGCTGCCGCCACCTTCTCCCCGTGAAAAACGGGGAGAAGGAACAAGCTCCAGCGCTGGCGTCCCCCTCTCCCCGTTCTTCACGGGGTGAGGGTAAGGGTGAGGGGCGGCGCCGACTTTGCGGTATAAATCACCGCCGCGACCGCCCGATAACGTCGTCAGTGTTGGCGAGCAGTCTGTGCACGGCATTCCTTGCCGCCGCCGGACGCCTGAGCCGGATGTTCTTCTCGATGGCCTCGTGCAGCGCCTGCGCCCGAGGCTGGTCGCTGGTTTCGCGCGTGACGAAAACGAAGAGGTGGTCGAGCGCCGATTCGATCAGCACACCGAGCGGCACCAGAAGGTCGTTACCCGAGGCGCGCAGGATGGCGAGGTGAAAACGCGTGTCGGCGCGGGTGCGCTCGGGCAGGGTCGCCGCCTCCCCCATCTCACGGCAGGCCTGGCTGATCTCGGCCATCTGCTCGTCGCTACGCCGCATCGCGGCAAAGGCGCTGGCTTCCGGCTCTATGATGTGGCGGAATTCCTGGACGGTGCGCAGGAACATCTCGCGATCGGGCGCCGTCGCATACCAGGCAAGCACGTCGCGATCGAGCAGGTTCCAGCGCTCCTTCGGTTCGACCCAGCTGCCGATCTTGGGGCGTGAGGCCAGCAGGCTCTTGGCCATCAGCATCTTGATCGCCTCGCGAACCGCCGAGCGGCTGACGTTGAAAGTGTCGGACCATTTGGCTTCATTGGGCAGGATGGTTCCGGGCGGATAGTCGCCGCGCACGATCCTGAGACCGATCTCGTTGGCCAGCGACGCATGCACGCTCGATCCGGGGATCAGCGCCGCGTCGGTACGGCGCGCGCCGGGCGGACGGGCAGCCCGTGCCTTGACCTTGGCCCGTGCCTTGACCGTAGTAAGTCGCTTTTTCGATCTTGCGTCCGACATCCATGTTCCCCGGCACAGGCTGAACTCAAGGCGCGGCAAAGCAGGAGCGGTTCGCCCCTGCAATCTCACCTCGCAGGTTTTCGTGAACCGGTGTGACGGGGCGTCCGGCGAGCGGCCGCCCCGAAAACTGCGAACCTACTTCTGGATGCAGGTATCGACCGTGTCCTTGGTGCACTCGTCGAGACCGGTGAAGACCGGATCGGCGACGGGCTTGCCTTCGATCAGGTCGATCATCACCGAGGGCGCCTTGTAGCCCATCTCGAACGGCCGCTGGCCGACCAATGCGGTCACCAGACCCTCCTTGGCAATGGCCACCTCGTCACCGATCGTATCGGCCGCACCGATGACGAACTCGTTCTTGGCGATCTTATCGGCCATCGGCTTGAACAAGTCGCGATAGGGCTGCGGCGCGCCGAACAGCGGCCAGCCGCCCATGATGCCGAACGCGTCAAGATCGGGATTGGCGGCGAGGATATCGGTCATCGCCTGCACGCCCTTGGCGCCGTCGTCATTGGTGAACACCGGGCAACCGGCGACCTCGGTCCAGCCGCCCTCGCCGGCGAGCGCCGGGAGATCCTTCTGGCCGGAAAGCGCGTCGCGCATGCCCTGGGCGCGGCGCAGGATATTGTCAGCCGCCGGATTGCCCTCAATGGTGCAGATCTTGCCACCCTCCGGCTTGCCCTTCTTGATGTACTCACCGATCTTGTAGCCCATCAGGTAGTTGTCGGTGCCGAGATAGGTCTTGCGCAGCGCCGCATCTTCCTTGCTGAGGTCGGCGTCGAGCGTCATGATTGGGATCGACGGATTGGCACTTTTGATCGTTTGCGCGATCAGCGGCGCGTTGGACGGCGAAATGGCCATCGCCGCTGTGTCCGGTTTGCTCAGCATGTCCTGAACGATCTGGGCTTCGCCGGCCTCGTCCGAGGTCGACGCCGGGCCGGTGTAGAAGCATTCATACTCCGAGTTGGCGTTTTCCGAGTTCCATTTCTGGCAACCCTGGTTGATGGCCTCGAAGAACGGATTGTCGAGCCCCTTCACCACGATGACGAGCTGTTTTTTGGCCATAGCCGGCCCGGCGCCCAACGCCAGCATGGCGACGGCAGCGAGCAATAGTGATTTCCTCATTTCAGTCCTCCCTTGAAACAGACGGACACGGCGTGCCCGCCACACAGACCAGCCCGGAAGCGCGATGACAGAGGTTCGTTTCGCGAGCGCTCGTGTCGCCAAGCCGGGCCGATAAGTATTTCCAGATGCGATCGCAGACCAGCGCGATATGGACGCTGCCAGATCCTCAACCGATAAACCTCCGCCGATCCCGCCCAGCGCACCGGGACAGGAGATCGGCATAATCTCCTCCGGCGCCTAGCTAATATCGGCTTGCGACCAACGTCAATTGCTATTTGTCCTACAAAACGGATTTTTCGAAAGAAGCCGCTGTTGACGGCAAGGGGGCATGTGCGTAAATGGGCAAAAGCGCTGTTCCCGGGAGGAGCTGGGAAGAGCGAGGCCGCGGCAGAACCGCAGCCGCAAAGCACGGGGAGGAAGCAGTCTGGTGTCGGTTCTCGAACTTGCCAACATCTCGAAACATTTCGGCGCGATCCAGGCCGTCAACGACGTTTCGCTGTCGATCGAGGCCGGACAGGTGGTCGGCCTGATGGGCGATAACGGCGCCGGCAAGTCGACGCTGGTCAAGATGATCGCCGGCAATTTCCGCCCGAGCCACGGCACGATGCAGATGGACGGCAAGGAGCTTATCCTGCACAAGCCGGTGGAGGCGCGCCAGCACGGCATCGAGATCGTCCATCAGGATCTGGCGCTGTGCAACAATCTGACGGCCGCCGCCAATGTCTATCTCGGCCGCGAGTTGCGCCGTGGCGTCGGGCCGTTTCGCATCCTCGACTACGCCGCCATGTACAAGCGCGCCGGCCAGATTTTTGCCGTGCTGAAATCCGAAACCCGCCCGCGCGACTTGGTCAAGCAGATGTCGGGCGGCCAGCGGCAAGCGGTGGCGATCGCCCGCACCATGCTTTCGCAGGCCAAGATCGTGCTGATGGACGAGCCGACGGCGGCGATCTCGGTCCGGCAGGTCGCCGAGGTGCTGAATCTGATCCGTCATTTGCGCGACCAGGGCATTGCGGTCGTGCTGATCAGTCACCGCATGCCCGATGTCTTTGACGTTGCAGACCGCGTTATCGTCATGCGGCGCGGCCGCAAGGTTGCCGACAAGACGATCGCGTCGAGTTCGCCCGAGGAAGTTACCGGGCTCATCACCGGCGCCATCGAACAGGTTTGATGTCAGCGGGTTTCACCACGCAAGCAGATAAAGGTCGACGATGGCAGTAACTCTTGACCAGACGATCGCGCAGAAACAGCACACTTTGCTGACCCGGGTGTTTGCCAGCCAGACCTTCTGGGTGGTGATCGCGGTCATCCTCGCCTGCCTGTTCCTGTCCGTCGCCACGGATTCCTTCGCCACGACGAAGAACCTCTACAACATCACCCGCAACGTCACCTTCGTCGCCATCGTCGCGCTCGGCATGACCTTCGTCATCATCACCGGCGGCATCGACCTTTCGGTCGGTTCGGTGCTTTGCCTGTGTTCGATGGTGCTGGCGGTGACCATGCATGCCGGCTACGGCATCGAGATCGGCATTGCCGCTGCAATCGCGACAGCGCTGGTCATCGGCGCCTTCAACGGCATCCTGATCGCCTATCTCGGTTTTCCGCCGTTCGTGGTGACGCTCGGCATGCTGTCGATCGCGCGCAGCCTTGCCATGGTCGCCTCCAACAACACCGTCGTCTTCCAGTTCGGGCCCGATCACGACAAGCTTCTGGCGCTGGGCGGCGGCGCCTTTGTGTTCGGCATCGCCAATCCGGTGCTCTACACGATCGTGCTGGCGCTGATCACCGGCTTCGTCCTGCGCTGGACGAAATTCGGCCGGCACATCTTCGCCATCGGCGGCAACGAGCATGCGGCGACGCTGACCGGCGTTCCGGTGCGCCAGATCAAGGTCGCGGTCTACATGATTTCGGCGCTGGCGGCCGGCATTGCCGGCATCATCCAGACCGGCTGGCTGGGCGCCGTCACCACCAATCTCGGCAACGGCATGGAGCTTCAGGTCATCGCCGCCACCGTCATCGGTGGCGCCAACCTGGCCGGCGGCATGGGCACGGCCTTTGGCGCAGTCGTCGGCGCGGCGCTGATCGAGGTGATCCGCAACAGTCTCGGGCTGCTCGGCATCAATGCCTTCTGGCAAGGCGTGTTCATCGGCAGCGCCATTCTGCTGGCCGTTCTGTTCGACCGGCTCCGCAATTTCAGGCGCAACGAATAGGCCGCAGTCACGAGCGCTATTCGTTTCCGTTGCTATCGCTCAGTCTGAAAATCAGCCGGCAGCGTCCATGACCGGCGTCAGGCGTGCGCATGCGCCTTGACGCGGACACAAAGCCCGCCGCACAATCCCCACTGCAGGCGAAGGGAGGCCAGTCGCCTGCGGGAGGATATACCCATGACGGAAGCGATCAGGCTCTATTGGGGCCGGTTCGGACATGTTTCTGTCCTGAACGTCGCCAGCGACTTCGTCACCCATGCTCATGTCGAGGCGCATATCATCATCTGGCTGGAAGGCACGGCCGGCGAGATGACCATCGGCCGCGAGACGGTGCGGCTTGGACCGGGCACCGCTGCCGGCATCAATTCCTTCCAGCCGCACAGCCACGCTTTGTCCCGCGACGGCCGGCCCGGCCTGTTCCTCGCCTTCTACATCGATCCGGACTGGGCGCGCCGGCGCCGCGACCTGCCGTCCGCCGCGCCGCTGTTTTCAGCACCGGCGATTACATTGGAGCCCTGGCTGCACAAGGCGGCAGCCAACCTTCTCGACCATCTCAGCGACAATGAGAGCATCGACGACATCGCCAATTACGAGATCGAGCGCTTCATCGACAGTGTGCTCGACGCCGCCGACGCCTCGGCACCGCAAGTGGCACGCGCCCGCGTCCACACCATGCAGGATTTCCGTGTTCGCAAGGCGATCCAGCTGATGAAGGCCAATGTCTGCGAACGCATCTGCTTCGATGATGTGGCGCGCAGCGTCGGCCTGTCGCGGCCGCATTTCTTCGCGCTGTTCAAGGAGCAGACCAATCTGACGCCCAACGTCTACTGGAACACGTTGCGCATGGAGGAAGCGGTGCGGCAGTTGCAATGGTCGCAGGAGCCGCTGATCTCGGTCGCCTGCAATCTCGGCTTCACCACGCAAGGCAATTTCTCGCGCTTCTTCCGCGACCATGTCGGCGTTCCGCCGACACTCTATCGCGAGGCGGCGCGGGCGATTTCCTGAACCATTTTCAGACTGCCCGTTTTTCAGACTGCCCGTTTTTTCAGACTATTTGATAGGCGTTCAAGACGCATTGATAAGCGCCGCCGGGCTCGCCGCCCTACCCTCGCGACACAGATATTTGCAAGGGAACGATCATATGGCGAAAGTCACCGTCTCCAGCGTCATCGACGCGCCGGTCGAAAAGGTCTGGGAGCGCATACGCGACTTCAACGGCCTTCCGAGCTGGCACCCGCGCATGGTCGAGAGCCATATCGAGGACGGCAACGACGCCGGCGCGATCGGCTGCGTGCGCAATTTCCAGCTCGCCAGCGGCGCCCGCATCCGCGAAAAGCTGCTCGACTTCTCCGACGACAATTTCCTCGTCAGCTACTCCATCCTGGAGACGCCGCAGCCGCTCACCAATCACAAGGCGACGCTGAAATTGCGGAGGGTGACCGATGGCGACCGCACCTATGCCGAATGGACCGCCAGCTTCGACGCCGCTCCCGAGGAAGCCGACAAGCTGGCCGAGGGCATGGGCGCCAACGTCTTCCAGGGCGGTTTCAACGCCTTGAAAAGTCATTTCGCTGGCCAAGGTTGAACTGAATTGGGCTGACAAACAGGAGCGTTCCATGGCGCTTGCACTGCAGACTTTTTCGACGGTGAAGGACGCGAATGCGGCGCTGAAAGCCGCCGGCACCCGCTATCTCGGCGGCGGCACGCTGGTCATGCGCGCCGCCAATGAAGGCGATGTCTCGGTCTCCAGCCTCAACAGGTCGACCGAACCGACGCTGTCGGCGATCACCGTTTCCGGCGGCGCGGTCCGCATCGGCGCTTCGGTGACCATGGCGGCGATCGCCCGTCATCCGGATCTCGCGTCGCTTGCCCACGCCGCGCGCGCCGTCGGCGGCCCGGCTATCCGCAACATGGCGACGGTCGGCGGCAATCTCTTCGCGCCGGCACCGTATGGCGATTTCGCCGTCGCGCTACTGGCGTTGGATGCAATTGTCAGCACCGATGACGGTGACCTGCCGATCGAAACCTTTCTGGCAAAACGCGAAAGCAATCGCGCCATCGTCACTGCGGTCAGCTTCAGCCTTCCAGTGGCCGGCGGGTTTCGCTTCCTGAAAGTGTCGAGGGTCAAGCCGAAGGGCGTCTCGGTGCTGAGCATCGCCGCCGTGCTGGAGCGGGCGCCGGACGGCATCGTGTCTTCGGCGCGGATCGCGCTTGGCTGCATGGCCGACCGGCCGATGCGTGCGACGGCGGCGGAGAAGGCGCTGCTCGGCAGGACGCTCACCAGCGATGGCATCGCCCCGGCGCTGGCTGTCGCGAGCGACGGCACCTCGCCCATCACCGATCCGATCGCCAGTGCCTGGTATCGCAATGAAGTCCTGCCGGTCCATCTCGGCCGGCTGCTGCTTGCCTGAAGTACCCATCGGGAGAGCGTGCTTGCCCGCACGGCAAGCGCGGAAGGAGGGAAACATGACAAAGGTCCCGGTTCAGCTCACGCTCAACGGCGCGGAGAAGGCCGAGTTCATCGACAGCGGCACGACGCTGCTTCATGCGCTGCGCGACAAGGTCGGCGACACCTCGCCAAAGGGCGGCTGCCATCAAGGCACCTGCGGCGCCTGCTCGGTTATCATCGACGGCGAGCTCAGGCTTTCCTGCCTGACTCTGGCCGAAACCTGCAACGGCGCCGCCATCACCACGACATCGGGGCTCTCTGGAGGCGGCGTGCTGCATCCCTTGCAGCGCGCCTTTGTCGATGCCTTCGCCACCCAATGCGGGTTTTGCACGCCGGGCGTGATCATGGCCGCCAAAGTGCTGCTCGAGCACACGCCGAACCCCAGCCGCGAGGATGTTGTCGAGGCGCTGTCGGGCAATATCTGCCGCTGCACGGGCTACGAGCCGATCATCCAGGCGGTGCTGACCGCCGCGCGGTCCAATTCGCAGTACGCGGCTTGAGGGGAGTAAAAAAAGATGGAACTCCGCAAGAGCTATTTCGCCGACCAGCGCAAAGACGATCTGCACGAAATCGGCCAGCCGCGGCCGCGCTCCGATTCACCCGGTCATGTCACCGGCAAGACCGCCTATTTCGCCGACCGCAATTTTCCCGGCATGCTGCACCTGAAGATGGTGCGCAGCCCGCACCATCATGCCCGTATCCGCAGCATCGACACATCAGAGGCCGAGAAGCACCCGGGCGTGGTAAAAATCCTGACTGCCAAGGATGTGCCGCACAATGTCTACACCATTCTGATCCTGATCCAGATCGGGCCGGAGGACGAAACGGTGCTGGCCGACGGCAAGGTGCGCTGGAAAGGCGAGGCGGTGGTGGCGGTGCTGGCCGAGACCGAGCGGGCCGCGCAGGAAGCGGCGGCCAAGGTCAAGGTCGATTACGAGGTGCTGCCGGCAGTCTTCGACATGGAGGAAGCGCTGAAGCCCGGCGCGCCGATAGTCAACGAATATCACGGCCGGAACTATTACCTCTATGACAGCGGCGAATGCCGCAAGGTGCGCTTCGGCGATGTCGAGGCCGGCTTCGCCGGGGCCGATCACGTGCTCGAACAGACCTACCAATCCTCGCCGATCGAGCACGCGCCGACCGAGACGACCGGCTGCATCGTCGCCCCAGAGGGCAATGACCGCTTCACCTGCTACACCAACACGCAGGCGATGTTCTTCACCCTCGACAACGCCTCGATCATCCTGCAAATGCCGGGCAACAAGCTGCATTTCGTCGGCGGCACCGTCGGCGGCGGTTTTGGCGGCAAGGTCGACGTCATCGTCGAGCCGATTGCCATCCTCGGCGCCAAGCTGACCGGGCGTCCCGTCTCCTTCATCTACAGTCGCGAGGAGGAGATGCAGATCTCCTCGCCGCGCGCCGCGGAAAAGGTCGTCATCAAGGACGGCGTCATGAAGGACGGCCATATCGTCGCCCGCAAAGTCACCGGCTACACCGATGCCGGCGCCTATTCGCGTCATTCGCCCTATGGCGCGCAGAAGGGCGCCGGCCACTATCCCGGTCCCTACACGATCCCGAACGTCTGGATCGACACCTACTGTGTCTACACCAACCGCACGCCCTCCTCCGCCATGCGCGGCTTCGGCGTCACCATCGGCGATTTCGCGCTGGAGGTGCAGATGGACAAGCTCGCCCGGCTGATCGGCATGGACCCGCTCGAATTCCGCTTCATCAACGCCTATCGCGACGGCGACATGAAGGCACATCGCCAGCCGACCGAGGGCGCTGCGCTGATCGAGTGCATGCAGGAAGCGTCGCGCGCTGCCAACTGGCCGGTGGCGGAAAAATTCATGGCCATGTCGTCCTACGCAAAAGGAGCTTGAGATGGCGATCAGGCGCGGACGCGGCGTCGCCGCGATCAACTATCCGACCGGCATGAACCTCGGCGGCGACCCCACGCAGGCGCTGGTGCATTCGACGCCGACCGGCAATTTCATGGTGACGCTGTCATCAGTCGATCTCGGCCAGGGCATGAAGCAGATCATGGCGCAGATCTGCGCCGAGACGATCGGCGTGCCGACCGACCGCGTCGTCGTCGACACCGCCGACACCGATACCGGCCCGCACTGCATGGGCACCTTCGCCTCGCGCGGCACCCACCGCGCCGGCAACGCCGTCATCCAGGCGGCCAGGGAAGCCCGCCAGGTGATGCTGGAAGTGGCGGCCGAGGATCTGGAAGTGAATGCGTCGGACCTCGAGACCGACGGCCAGGGCAACATTCTGGTCAAGGGCGCGCCGCAAAAGTCGATCTCGATCTTCGATGTCGCGCTGTCGGCGCATTTCAAGCGCGGCCGCTCGATTTCCGGCCGCGGCATGTTTCTCATCCCGCGCTCGTACCCAGAGAAGGAGACCGGCGCTATGAAGCCATCGACCTGCTACGCCCATGCCTGCACGGTGGCGGAAGTCGAGGTCGACGACGAGACCGGCGAGGTCACCGTGCTGACCGTCAAGAACGTCTTCGAGATCGGCCGCGCGCTGAACCCGAAAATGGTCGAGCAGCAATTGGTTGGTGGCTCGTGGATGGGCATCAGCCATGCGCTCTACGAGACGACCGAACCCTATTATCCCAATCGCGATCATGGCAGCACCGACTTCAACCAGTATCTGATGCCGGGTCCTGGTGATCTCGCGCAAACTGAGATTATCGTGCTGGAACGGCCCTCGGCCGACGGCCCGTACGGCGCCAAGGGGCCAGGCGAAATGTGCGCCAACCCGCAAATCCCGGCGGTCGCCAATGCCGTGTTCGACGCGGTCGGCGTTCGCATCGACACGCTGCCGATCACGCCGGAACGCATCCTGCGGGCGCTGAAGGCGCAAGCATCGAACTGAGTGCTGGGAATGCCCAAGAGAAGCGCCGAGACTGTCGCGATCTCGCCGGAGGCGGTGGCGTCGCGCCTCGCCGCCTCGCGCTATCTGGCCGATGAGAGCCTGGCCACCGCCATCTTCCTGGCGATAAGACTAGGCAAGCCGCTGCTGCTCGAAGGCGCGCCGGGTGTCGGCAAGACCGAAGCGGCGAAGGCGATAGCTGAAGTGCTCGGGCGCGACCTCATGCGGCTGCAATGCTATGAAGGCATCGACGCAGCACACGCGCTCTACGAATGGAACTACCAGCGCCAGTTGCTCGCCATCCGTCATGCCGGCGAGCATGAGGTCGACATCTATGACGACCGGTTCCTGATCGCGCGGCCGCTGCTGCAGGTGCTGAAAGCGCCGGAAAAGCGCGTGCTGCTGGTCGACGAGATCGACCGTTCCGATCATGAGTTCGAAGCGCTGCTGCTGGAGTTTCTTTCCGATTTCCAGATCAGCATTCCTGAGAGAGGCACCATCCGCGCGACGGCGCAGCCGATCGTCATCCTGACCTCGAACCGCACCCGCGAATTGGCGGAAGCGCTGCGGCGCCGCTGCGTCTACCACTGGATCACCTATCCCAACGCCGAGCGCGAGGCCGCCATCATCATGCTGCGCGCCGGTGACGTCGCCGAGGCGACCGCACGCGCCGTGGCTTCTGCCGTGCGCGACATCCGCGCCCGTCCGTTGGCCAAGCCGCCAGGCATCGCCGAAGCGGTCGAATGGGCCAACGCCGCGACGATCCTCGAGAAGGGCGGCAGCCCGTGGCCGGAAGCGTTCCGCCGCGCCATTGGCGTGTTGATCAAGGATGAGGAGGACCTCTCCTACATCGCCCCCGAGCTCGGCCGGATCGTCGAGGAGGCACTGGCGTGACACGCAACGTCAACGACCCCCTCGCACCGTTCACGGGGAGAAGGTGCCCCGAAGGGGCGGATGAGGGGCAGCGCCAAACGCGAGTGTCGACGCCGCCCCTCACCTGCCTGCCGGCATCCTCCCCGTGAACGGGGAGAGGAAAGCTTGCCGCGGGCGGCTGCACCGTTCCTCGGCTTCGGCCGGCTGCTGCGCCGCTATGGCTTTCCGGTCGCACCCGAGCAGGTGTCAGGCTTCATGCAGGCGGTGACGCTGCTTGGCCCGCGCTCGATGGCCGATATCCACGAGGCCGCGCTTGCCACGCTGGCTCCGCCGCCCGACCGCCGCGATGAATTCGAGGCACATTTCCAAAGCCACTTCTACGGCAACACCGCGGCCGTGGTCGAAGGCGAGGCCGACGAGGAAACCCGCATCAAAGATGACGGCGGCACCAGCGATGAAGAGAGCGAGGTGGCGCGCCAGGAAGAAGGCGGCGAGCTGTCGTCCGGCGCCGAACAGTTGAGCGCTCGCGACTTCCAGCGCGACGGCGACGGGCTTGCCGTTTTCCGCCGCAAGCTCGCTACCGCCTTGCCCACCCGCCGCTCCTTCCGCACCGTGCGCACGCACGCGCGCGGCAAGCTCGATCTGCGCCGATCGCTCCGCGAAATCGTCAGTGCCGATGGCGATATACCGTCGCCGCGGCTGCGCCGCCGGCAGACTGTGCCGCGCAAGCTGCTGGTCCTGATCGACGTGTCCGGCTCGATGAAGCTGCACACGTCGGACTACCTCAACCTGGCGCATGCGGCGGTGCAAGGCGCGGACCGGGCGGAAATTTTCACCTTCGGCACGCGGCTGACCCGCATCACCACGGCGTTGCGCATTCGCGACCGAGACCAGGCGCTGGCCAAGGTGGCAGCACTGGTCGACGACTGGGACGGCGGCACGCGAATGGGACCAACGCTGCTCGCCTTCCTGTCGGTGCCGCGCTTTTCCGCCTTTGCACGCGGCGCGGCGGTCGTCATCCTGTCCGATGCGCTGGAGCGCGGCGACCATGCCGAGCTGGAAATGGCGATGCGCCGGCTGAGTGCCCGCGCCTTCCGGCTTTCGCTGGCGACGCCGCTGGCCAGCGATCCGCGCTTCCAGCCGGCCACGGCAGCACTTCGCGCCATCCTGCCGGTGCTCGACGATCTGGTCGACGGTTCGTCCATCGCCGGTCTCACCGATTTCATCCTGTCGCTCGCCCGCCCTGCCCTGACGGCCGCAGCAATCTGGAAAAGGGTTTCATAATGCAGAAGGCGATAGACGCGCATTTCCACATCTGGCGCCGAGAGGATCAGCCCTGGCTGCGCGGGCCGATGGTCCCGCGCATCTTCGGGCCCTACGAGCCGATCCGCCGCGACTATCCGATCGAGGAGTTCCTCGCCGACCAGAAAGGCTCAGGCGTCGAAAAGGCGGTCTATGTCCAGACCAACTGGGCTAAGGAGGATTTCGAGACTGAAGTCGGCTTCCTGCAGAAGACGGCTAACGAAACCGGCTGGCCGCATGCCATCGTCGGCTATGCCGACATGACTGTGGACGATGTGCGCCATCAGATTGATCGGCTAGTAAAATACAAGCTGCTGCGCGGCGTGCGCATGCAGCTGCACTGGCACGAAACGCCGGCCTTCCGCTTTGCCGCTTCCGCCGACCAGGTGATCGACCCGAAGGTGCGGGCCAATGTGGCGCGGCTGAAAGACTATCGCATGTCCTTCGACCTGCAGCTTTTCCCGTCCCAGATGAAGGACGGGCTGACGCTGGTTGCAGAGAACCCGGAGACGAATTTCATCCTCACCCATACCGGCATGCTGACCGACATGTCGGACGAAACCACGGAGGCCTGGAAGGCCGGATTGCGCACGCTTTCAGCAGCGCCAAACCTCTACGCCAAGCTCTCCGGCCTCGGCACCTTCGTCCACCGCAACGACCCGGCGCTGATCGCCTATATCGTCGACAACGCGATCGACATCCTCGGCAGCGACCGTCTGATGTTCGGCTCGAACTTCCCGATCGAGAAGCTGTGGACCAGCCACGCCGTGCTGATCAAGGCGCACCGCGAGGCAGTGGCCAAGCACGGCGCGGCGGCAGAGGCGGACATCTTTTGGAACACGGCTGAGAAGGTGTATCGGCCGGTGTAGCGAGCAGCGCCCTTTCCTTCTCCCCTTGTGAGGGCTTTGCACGGGAGCCGAAGTTTGGCGCAGATGGCGCGTGGGGCGTTTTTTGAACCGCAATCGAGCCACATTGGCCCGGTTTGCGGGGCAT
>NZ_JAMYLP010000058.1:0-36500 GCF_040318085.1 Mesorhizobium sp. M1322 | reverse complement strand
CCTTCTTCTCTATCATAGGCGTAAGCCTGATCTGGACTTCGCTCGGAGTGGCCTAGTGGTGTAAAAGCGTAATTCCGTACTGCCCTACTGCCCTACTCCCCTACTCGCATTTTAGGGGGTTACATCAGGCAAAACTCTTCCCTATAAGGCCCTCCTAGCCTGATACCAGAATCGCGAGCACAACCGGCCGGGTCTTCCCGTCCGGTTTTTCGTGCAAGCCGCCTGCCGAACGGACCCTCGATATGCCAAGACGCACCGACATCAAGTCGATCCTGATCATCGGGGCCGGCCCCATTGTCATCGGTCAGGCCTGCGAGTTCGATTATTCCGGCACCCAGGCCTGCAAGGCGCTCAAGGAAGAGGGTTTTCGCGTCATCCTGGTCAATTCCAACCCGGCCACCATCATGACCGATCCGGAGCTGGCTGACGCCACCTATATCGAGCCGATCACGCCGGAAGTGGTGGCCAAGATCATCGCCAAGGAGCGGCCGGACGCGCTGCTGCCGACCATGGGCGGCCAGACCGCGCTCAACACCGCGCTGTCGCTGCGCCGCATGGGCGTGCTCGAGCGCTACAATGTCGAGATGATCGGCGCCGACGCCACGGCAATAGATAAGGCCGAGGACCGGGCACTGTTTCGCGAGGCGATGAAGAAGATCGGCCTGGAAACGCCGAAGTCGATGCTGGCCAATGCCACCGACGTCAAGAATGCCGACCGCAAGGTGCACGAAGCCGAGCGCGCCGCATTGAAGGCCGAGAAGCCCGAAAACCTCGACGCTGCGCTCGACGCGCTCGAAACGCGCTGGAACCTCGGCGAGGGCGACCGCAAGCAGCGCTACATCAGCCATGCCATGGCGATCGCCGCGCAGGCTCTCGACCATGTCGGCCTGCCCGCCATCATCCGCCCGTCCTTCACCATGGGCGGCACCGGCGGCGGCATCGCCTACAACCGCGCCGAATTCTACGAGATCGTCCAGTCCGGCCTCGACGCCTCGCCGACCACCGAAGTGCTGATCGAGGAAAGCGTGCTCGGCTGGAAGGAGTACGAGATGGAGGTTGTTCGCGACAAGGCCGACAACTGCATCATCGTCTGCTCGATCGAGAACATCGACCCGATGGGCGTGCATACCGGCGATTCGATCACCGTCGCCCCTGCCCTGACGCTGACCGACAAAGAATACCAGATGATGCGCAACGCTTCGATCGCGGTGCTGCGCGAGATCGGCGTCGAGACCGGCGGCTCCAACGTGCAATTCGCCGTCAACCCGGCCGACGGTCGCCTGGTGGTGATCGAGATGAACCCGCGCGTCTCGCGCTCGTCGGCTCTCGCCTCCAAAGCGACCGGTTTCCCCATCGCCAAGATCGCCGCAAAGCTCGCCGTCGGCTACACGCTGGACGAGCTGGAGAACGACATCACCGGTGGCGCCACGCCTGCCTCGTTCGAGCCGAGCATCGACTATGTCGTCACAAAAATCCCGCGCTTTGCCTTCGAGAAATTCCCCGGCGCCGAGCCGGTGCTGACCACGGCGATGAAGTCGGTCGGCGAGGTCATGGCCATCGGCCGCACTTTTCAGGAATCGCTGCAGAAGGCGCTGCGTGGGCTTGAAACCGGCCTGACCGGTTTGGACGAGATCGAGATCCCCGGCATCGGCCACGGAAGCGCGCCGGCCAGCCATGTCGACGATCGCAACGCCATTCGCGCCGCGCTGGGCACGCCGACGCCCGACCGGCTGCGCATGGTGGCGCAGGCGATCCGCATGGGCACCTCGCTCGAAGACGTGCACGCCATGTGCAAGATCGACCCGTGGTTCCTCGAGCAGATCGCCGGCATCCTGGCCATGGAAGACCGCATCCGCGAGCATGGCTTGCCTGAGGACGCCGCCAATCTGCGCATGCTGAAGGCGATGGGTTTTTCCGATGCCCGCCTCGCGTCCCTGGTCAGGAAGGACGTGGAAGACATCCAGAAGATTCGCGACAAGCTCGACGTTCATCCGGTTTATAAACGCATCGACACTTGCGCCGCTGAGTTCGCCTCGCCCACCGCTTACATGTATTCGACCTACGAAGTGCCCTTCGCCGGCGCGCTCGCCAACGAGGCGCAGGTGTCGTCGCGGAAAAAAGTCGTCATCCTCGGCGGCGGCCCGAACCGCATCGGCCAGGGCATCGAGTTCGACTATTGCTGCTGCCACGCCGCCTTCGCGCTGCGCGACGCCGGCTTCGAGGCGATCATGGTCAACTGCAACCCGGAGACCGTCTCGACCGACTACGACACTTCCGACCGGCTCTATTTCGAGCCGCTGACGCCGGAGGACGTGCTGGAGATATTGCGCGCCGAACAGGCGTCGGGCGAACTGGTCGGCGTCATCGTCCAGTTCGGTGGCCAGACGCCGCTGAAGCTCGCCGACGCGCTGGAGAAGGCAGGCATCCCGATCCTCGGCACCTCGCCCGACATGATCGATCTGGCCGAAGACCGCGACCGCTTCCAGAAGCTCCTGCACAAGCTCGGCCTCAGCCAGCCGAAGAACGGCATCGCCTATTCGGTCGAGCAGGCCCGCCTCGTCGCCGGCGAGCTCGGCTTCCCGCTGGTCGTGCGCCCGTCCTATGTGCTGGGCGGCCGCGCCATGCAGATCATCCACGACGAGGGCATGCTGCAGACCTATCTGCTCGACACCGTGCCCGGCCTGGTGCCGGAGGACATCAAGCAGAAATACCCCAACGACAAAACAGGCCAGATCAACACGCTGCTGGGCAAGAACCCGCTGCTGTTCGATACCTATCTCAGTGGCGCCATCGAGGTCGATGTCGACTGCCTGTGCGACGGCAAGTCGACCTTCGTCTCCGGCATATTGGAGCACATCGAGGAGGCCGGCATCCATTCCGGCGACAGCGCCTGCTCGCTGCCGGTCCACTCGTTGCCTTCGGAGCTCGTCGACGAGCTGGAGCGCCAGACGGCGGCGCTCGCCCGCGCGCTCAATGTCGGCGGGCTGATGAACGTGCAATATGCGATCAAGGACGGCACCGTCTACGTTCTGGAGGTCAATCCGCGCGCGTCGCGAACCGTGCCCTTCGTCGCCAAGACCATCGGCCGGCCCATTGCAAAGATCGCCGCCCGCATCATGGCCGGCGAGAGCCTGGAAGATGCCTTCGCCCACTACGGCGCCATGCCCGACCCACGCAATCCCGGCCACATCGCGGTCAAGGAAGCAGTGTTCCCCTTCGCCCGCTTCCCGGGCGTCGACATATTGCTGGGGCCGGAAATGCGCTCGACCGGCGAGGTCATGGGCCTCGACCGCGACTTCGCGCTGGCCTTCGCCAAGAGCCAGTTAGGGGCCGGCGTCGACCTGCCGCGCTCCGGCACACTGTTCGTCTCGGTGCGCGACGAGGACAAGAAAGGCATCCTGCCGGCGGTCAAGCGCCTTGCCGGCCAAGGCTTCAAGGTAATGGCCACATCGGGCACCGCCCGCTTCCTCGCCGAGAACGGCGTCGCCGCCGAGAAAATAAACAAGGTGCTGGAAGGCCGCCCGCACATCGAGGACGCCATCCGCAACCGCCAGGTGCAGATCGTCTTCAACACCACGGACGGCCAGAAGGCGGTGTCGGACTCGAAATCTCTGCGCCGGGCGACGCTGATGCAGAAGGTGCCGTATTACACGACGCTGTCAGGTGCGGCTGCCGTGGCCGAGGCGATCGCGGCGCTGAGGGCGGGGAGCCTCGAGGTTCGGCCGCTGCAGGAGTATTTTGCGTAGGCGATTAGCCAATCTCCCTCCTTGTGGGGGAGATGGCCGGCAGGCCAGAGGGGGGTGCTGTCCCGCCAACGCTGCGATCCTGCCAGCACCCCGCTCGGCGCTCATGCGTCAATCCACCTTTTCCCACAAGTGGAAGGTATATGCCAAGCTGACGCAGAAAGCGCCTCCCCTCGCGACACTCTCCGGCGCTTTCGCCTGCTGCCCTTCCACGGGTATTTTTTATACAAGACTTAGTTCTTGATAGCGGAAATGGTGTAGTTATCTACTCAGCCTAGACTCAGAACGCCTATGCGGGCGTCAACTCATACGGCTCACCGGAGTAGAGAATGAGTGCGAAAAATGCTCGAGCTCGCCATCGCCGGTTTCTTACGGCCGGATTTTTTCCCCCAGAACTTCCAAAGTGCTTTTATAGTGAGAAACTTGGAAAATACAGAAATTACCTCTTGGCAAATTTCGACAAATTACCAAAGTTGGGAAAGTCAAAAGATCCAAACTATTACTATTACAAGGGAAACCGATCGTCATTTAACTATCCAAGGTTTATTAAACATCACAGAAGGCACTCATTTATAAATCCAATATCGTATTTTTTCTTGTCAAAGATACTTTCGGATAAGTATATTGAATTAAGGAAGATATCTAATAATTCAAAGATATCAGTATCCCCATCTGTCTTTGATTGGAGTGGGGATCGCGCTTTAAAGCGCCCGGTGTTCGAATCGAGAGAGTTTTTTCTATCGAATTTAAATGCAAGATTTGCATATATACTACATACAGATCTTAGTTCGTTTTACCATTCAATATACACCCACGCAATTGCATGGGCGATACATGGAAAAAACTTTGCAAAGAAAAACCGGTCCCTAAAGCACGCGGGGAACCTCATCGATTTGATTTCAAGGAACTCGCAAGATGGTCAAACAATTGGCCTGCCCGTTGGCCCCGATACATCACGGATGATCGCTGAACTGGTTGGTTCGGCGATCGACCTTCCAATCCAAAGCAGTCCTGGCATAACTTTAAATTCGGCGATGCGTTTCGTTGACGATTTCAGCATTGGAACACACACCAAGGAACGAGCTGAAGCTGTAATTGCATCGATCAGACGATCAGCAAATACATTCGAACTAGATATCAATAATGAGAAAACGTTCATTTCGGCGAGCAGCTCATATTACGTTTGGGGCTGGAAAAGCTATATACGGTCGATCATTCCCAAACCTCCATACGATCCGCAGTCGATTGATTTATTTCTCTACAATCTGAATCGCACGTCTGGTGAAAATCGAGACAGTAATGTTGCAAAATTTGCGCTTCAAAACGCGCGACGCGCGTTCTTGGAGTGCGATTCGTGGAAGCAGGTTGAAATGTACCTCATTTCAATCTATCGAGAAAATCCAACAATCATTTCCATCTTAGTTGAGATATTTATTATAAGGCATCTTACTAAATCTGACTTAACAATAGATTTGATTCAGGATCTAGTGCAGTCGAGCCTCCCTGTTTTATGCGAGCAGCAAAAAGCTGGTGAGGCGATATGGCTGTTGCATCTGGCTATCTCTCTCGGAATCCCGTTGAAAACAAAGGTGTTAAAACCTTTTTTAGCGGAAGAAGACCCTTTGATCGCAGTGCTAATAGCTGATGCCCGCTCTAAGGGGTTGGTCGAAGGAAACATCAGCTTTTCTCATTGGAACACTTTTTTGACCGCGGATGGCTTGAATAGTCATATGTGGCTATATGCTTACGAAACTACGCTAAAAGACACAAACGGAACGACAAAAATTAAACACGTCACCGATCACGAGTATTTTCGCTATTTTTATAAGAAAAAAATTGAATTCTACCGTTCAAGCCAAGAGTTCTATAAACTGGCTCCGTTACTGAAAAAGATGAAGAACGAAAATTTGGCAAAGAGCAAACTTGTCGACGATTTTGAGTTAGACTTATCTTTCGACATCGAAGAAATCGATTTCGACGATGGGGCTGCTGATGAATATTAATTTTTGGCGCGGCGATTTGGCTTAGACAAATGGGATGCGGGAGATCGCATTTCAGGCATCGCGGCATCGAGAGTCAGCGCGCCTAGCTGTGATTAGCCGCCAACGTTGCCCGCCTCAGTTGAGAAACCCAATAAACCGCCCCGCGAACAGCACCGACGTCCACAGCACCAGCGAGAGCACCGCCAGCACAGGAGCGACCCCGCCGGCCGGTTCGTCGCCGCCTCTTGCGCGGCGCATGAAGACGAGGAAGTTGGCACCGGCGAGCAGGATGAGCGACATCTTGGTGAGAAAAATCGGCATCGCCGCATACTCCCTCGCCCTGATTGAAAAGAGCAGCGACCCCGTGACAAGTGCGCCGGCGAACGCGGTAAATGCGGTGCGGCGCAGCAGCGCGATGAACGCCGCGTAAGGCAGCGAGCGGAAGGCGCCCAGGATCCGGAGGTCCATGAGCCAGACGCTGGTCAGCAGCGCGCCGATCGACATGATGTGCAGCGCATTGACTATGGGGTAGGCGACGAAGGAGGCCTTCAGCCACCGCACGAAGGTGAGTTGCTCGATGCCGGCGAGGTACCAGTCCATTCAGGCCGGCGGCACGCGGTCCGGATAGACATCATAGGTCTTGCCGCCCACGATTATCCGCACTGCCTTCATGCGCTTTTCCTGCTCGTCGAGCGAGCGGTTGCCGATCGCGGTCACCTCGTCGCCGATCTTGGCGACCTCCTCGGTGAAACCGGCGGCAATGGTGCGGGACGGCGGCGCCATCTCCACCCGCCAGACCTCGCCCTCGGCGTCAACATCCAGCGTGGCGTGCGGATTGCCGATATAGATGGCCTTGATCGTGCCTTTGAGTTCGAAAAACCCGTCCTCGGTCCACGACCAGCCGTGATGGGCAAAGGCTGCGGTGGCGGCGGAAAGGATCACTGCCGCTGTCAGCGCGACGCTGCGAAGCCCGTTGAAAGGTGACTGCATCGCTCGTCTCCTCGGTTCGTCCCGCCATTCGAGAGTAGGTCACGGCGCGGCAACGTCAAATCACATCGATGCGAAGGGCAGTCGGCCGCGGCGATCGAATTGTCGATGTCGGCGCCGCCCCTCATCTGCCTGCCGGCATCTTCTCCCCGTCAAGAACGGGGAGAAGGGACCTAGCCGCAACGCTGGCACCCCCCTCTCCCCGTCGTTCACGGGGAGAGGGGGGGGTGAGGGGCAGCGCCAACCTGAAGCGATTGCCCCTGCGCAATGAACGGTCCGGTCTTGCTTATGACATCTATGCAAGCCATGTTCGGCCCCTACCCCGCTCCTCTTCTCCATCGGATGAAGGTCGGAGACTCACACCTGAACGAGGCACACCATGAGCAGTATGAGAGACCGTCAGGAAGGCTTCGAAAAGAAGTTTGCGATGGACGAGGACACGAAGTTCAGGGCCATGGCGCGCCGTAACAAGCTGCTCGGCCTATGGGCCGCTGAAAAGCTCGGCAAGTCAGGTGAGGACGCCGACGCCTATGCGAAAGAGGTGGTGCGCGCGGACTTCGAAGAGGCCGGGGACGACGACGTGTTGCGCAAGATACGCGCCGATTTCGACGCGGCAGGCGTCGCCCAGTCGGATGCTCAGATTCGCGGTGTCATGGACGAACTGCTGGTGACCGCGGTCGAGCAGATCAAAAACACCTGAAAGCTGCGCCAGCTTAAAAGCGCGTCGCGACGCGCTTAGGCACTTGTTTTCTGCATGTCCTTATCCCAAAACCGCTGCGCACCCTCGGGTCAGGCCCGAGGGCATGCTTTTTTGGCGCCATGCACTAGCTGTGAGCGGCCACCAGATCCTGTAGATGCCTTTCGTGCGTCCGCAGCGCCGGTAGCGTCTTCTTTGCGAATTCCTTCAGCGCCGGATCTTCGCCCGACTGCGCATAGGTGGAAAACAGCGCCAGCGCCTGCTTATGCGCCTCGGTCTGCAGGAGGATGTATTTCGCCTGGAATTCATCTCCGTCCAAGCCCTTGAGCTGGTCCAGCATCGCCTGGTCCTTCGGCAACAGGGCGGGGCCGCTCGCCGTCACCGAGGCCGTGGTCTGGCTCTGTTCGAGAGCTGCCTTGAAATCCTCGCCGGCCTTGGTGTGATCCCTGACCATCAGCGCGGCGAATTCCTTCACATCGGCGGCGACATTCTTTTGTTCGGCCAGCTTGCTGCTTTCAATCTCGAACCGGTTGGCACTGGGGACGGTTCTGGTGAAGGTCTCGGTGTCGATCTTGGTTTCGCCGACAGCCGGTATATCGGCCGGCGCGGTGGACTGGGCGAAGGCCACCGGCGCGCCGGCCAGCAAAGCGACCATGGGAAGCGTGAGATGCGTTTTCACAGGAAATCTCCGGGATTGTGTGTCCTCGGAGAGTCAACGCGACACAGGCGGCGAAGTTGCGCGGAGATTGGAGCGCCCTCCCTTCTCCCCCTGTGGGCTAGCGTGCGCACAGGGGGAGAGGGGGAAGGCCACTCAGTGGCAGCACGCGCCGTCATACTGCAGCTGTTCGTCCCAGTTCGGCCGGCCCTCCGGCGTGAAATCCATCAGGTTCCACAAGGGCTCGCAGGTGCCGACTGCGCGCGGATCCTGGCCGGGTTCGGACGGCGCGAAGCCAAGCTCGGAACTCCAGAAATGGCGGATGCCGTCGGCGTCGCGATGGAACACCGACAGCATCGGCAACTGCGCGCCGCCGTCGGCTTCGGCGTGGTAGTCGCGTTTGAAGGTGTTGCCGGCCGAGGAGAGCAGCCGCATGTTCGTCCAGCCGCGGTCGCGGCCAAGCGTGATCAGGTTTTCGAGCGCGGTCTTGCCCACCACGGCGAAATTGAAGCCGGCGGCCTCCAGATGGGCAATGGCGCCGTCGAACTGATCGAGCAGCGCCGTGCAGGACGGGCATGGCTGGTCGGCTCGCGCGAGCTTCGCCGTGCCGCCGCTTGTCGCCACGTCGCGCGTCTCCTGCGGATGGCGCGGAAACATCATCGAGTAGACGATCAGCGTGTCCTTGCCGGGCGAAAACAGCTCCGACAGTTTTACGCGGGCCGACTTGCCGTCGGGGCCAAGCCCGTCGAACACATAATCCTGCGGCACCAGCCCGCCCGGCGGCAGCGCGCGTCGGGCGACGGCCACATCCTCCATGGCGCGGCGCAGCTCGATCTCTTTCTGCAGCAGCGTTTCGCGGGCGGCGCGGTATTCGCTGGATTCGTTGGGAAAGCTGATCATCGTCATCTCCATCTGTTGGGATTTTGACGACGCGCGCCCTACACGGCAACGCGCCTTGCCTCTCAAGGACGTATGGCGAAGGACGGTTCCGACATTTTTATGCAAACGAGCGCTACTGCGCCGGCACCGGGCAGCTCGCATCGCCCTCCTTGCAGTTGAGATAGCCCTGGAGATCCTTCAGCCTGTCGTCGGTGACAGCCTCCTTGCAGCCGGCGACGACCATTGGATACATGCTGCCGGCCATATCGCGCGGGCCGCCCTGGAAATTGCATTCGGCGTCGCGGAAGGCGACCCAGGCGCGCTGCGCACCGACCAGCAGCTTCTTCGTCGCCGCATCGTCCTTCAGCCGCCCCTCTATCTGCCTGTAGGCGTCGTTGAGCTTCTTGTCGGCTTCGGTGAACGACTTGCCGGCGCATTCGTTCACGGTCGCCTGGTCCTGTGCGTTGGCGCAATCGTCGGAACGCGCCGCGTTGGCTAGAAGCGGAATGGCGAGGATCAAGGTGGCGAGACCGGTTTTTGAAAGCCGCATCGTGTTTCTCCGGTTTTCGAGAGCCCCCGCTGTAACAAAGCTTAACCGTGAGACGAATACAGGCAAGATGCAGCTTGTCGCCTTGGTGGACAGTTCCTTTCAGGCCGGCTCCGACGACTGCGAAGCAATAGCGTTGCGGGCGGGATGCATCTCACCGCATTTTTCGTTCAGGACTATAGGTCCATATCGGGGAAGAACCATGCGCGAAGCCGACAATGACGAAATCGACCTGCGCTGTCCGCAGATCGTCGCCGACAATGCCGCCATGGGCCTCAGGTTGCGCGGCATATTTGGCCGCGGCGGCACCGAGGTCGGGGTTGCGCGGGCGACCGAGCTCAAGAACCGCGATAAACTTTCGCCCTCCACCATCCAGCGCATGGTCAGCTATTTCGCCCGCCATGAGGTCGACAAGAAGGGCCGAAACTTCGGCAGTGAAGAAAACCCGTCGGCCGGTTACATCGACTGGCTTTTATGGGGCGGCGACGAAGGCCGCTCCTGGGCGCTCAAGCTCAAGCAGAAGATCGGCAACGCGCCTGACTGAGCGATACCAAGCAGGTTGGCTTGGAACGGATAGATTCGCGGGCGGTGGTTGGTAGCGTACGAGGAGGCGGATCCCGAACCCGCCTCGGGATCCGCCGTCCAGTGCGGCTAGGCGACCTATGTGAAGCAGTTCACAAACGATGCATTTTCCGCGCCGTAAGGGCAGCCGACCAGAGCCGGGCTAGCCTTCCCAGTCGACTTCGAACATCCCCAGCCGCCCGTAGAGCCTGACGGCGGCGGCGTTCTCCACCGTGTTGGTTTTGAGGTCGATATGCGCAGCGCCCCGTGCGCGAAAGGCGGCGAAGGCGTGCCACATCAGCGCTTCGGCGATGCCTCGGCCGCGCGCCTCGGGGTGGACGGCAAGGTCTTTGACGAACGCCCTCGTCCAGCACAGCGCCGCGCCCGCCAGCCGACCCTTGCTGTTGATAACCAGGAAACACAAGGCAGGGTCGAATTCCGCGTCGCTCGAAACGCGCGGCCACCATTCGTCGAACGGCCCGTCGGCGCCGTCGTCGAACACGGTGGTCAGCAGCGCATGCAAAGCGAGCGCGTCGGTGGCCTCGAAGCCGCGCATGACAAAACCTTCCGGCCAGCGCGGTGGGGCAAGCGTGTCGTCGAGGATCTTGCGCAGCCTTATGTCGTTCGGCGCCGGCGGGCGCGGCTCAGGCATGGTGTTCAATGCCTGTCGCGCAAAAGTGCGCAGCGGTTTTGCGATAACGACATGCATAAAAACAAGAACTAAAAGCGTGTCGCATGTATCCGTTCACACGCGACGAGCTTTTAGGCATCGGGCAGCAGGCGACGCCGACCGCGGTCGCGGCCAAGGCCGGTTTCTCCCAGCATGCCCTTGCGCTTGGCGTCGTAATAATAGCCGCTCTGGTAGAGCCGGTCGGCGCGCTTAGCGTTGCCGCCGGCCACCAGCCAGGCGCCGCGCAGATATTTCACCGCATATTTCAGATTGGTCTCGGCGTCGAATAACCCGCTCGCCGGCCCGTCATAGCCCATGCCGCGCGCCGTCGCATGCTTGATCTGCATCAGCCCCCAATGGCCGCGATTGTAGGCCTTGGGATTGAAGGTGCTCTCGCGGCGGACGACGCGGCGCACCAGATCGACCGGCACCTCATAGAGGACGGCATATTTCTCGATCAACCGCTCGATCTCGCCGCGCGGTCCGGCCGAATACTCCTTGGCAGGGCTGGTCGAAAGCAGGGCGGACGGATCGTCAGGCACGACATAGGCGGCCTGCTGAACGCCGGGCATCGTCTTGCCTGTTTCGCCGGTGACCGGCATGGCCACGGCGGCCGTCGCATAGACAGGTGCTGCGCTGGCTGGCGCGGCATCGGCCGTCATGGCCGCAGGGACAGTTGCGGCCAGCGGGGTCGGTCCGGCAAAGGCCGCTGGCTGGGCAGGCGTCGCGGCAGGATCGACGGCCAGCACCGCCCTCTGGACAGGCGCGATCCCAGACGATTCCGGCAGCACCGAAACCGTGTCGGGCAGCGCCAGCGTAAAGCCGGCATCAGCGCCCGCGGCGGCGGTTTCAGTCAGGGAAGGCACGGCCTTGGTCTGCGAGGTCGAAGTGCAGCCGCTGAGACCGGCCGCAGCAAGCATCACGCCGATCGCGGGAAAGATGATTTTTGCTGGCAAGCCGCGCTCGGGTCCGGTTCGTCTGTTAAGAAAGTCCTTACACCAGCACCTTTGCCCGGGCAATCCGCAGCCAGTTGGGACTCGAATGGTTTTCGGGTGGCAACAAATCCCTGAAAATGCGATATCTTGTTCTCGATATGTACTGGATTCCCATCCGTTTCTTCGGAAAGGAGCGCATCATGGAAAGCACCTCTCAAGCCGCCGCCGGCCACGCGGTCTTCGAAACCGTGATCGGCTTCATGGGCATCGCCTGGAGCGAGGCCGGATTGACCCGGCTCTGCCTGCCCCAGCGCAACCGCGACGCGGTGGAACGCCGGCTCTTGCATCATGCCGGCATCGCTGCTTCGAGCGCCCAACCGCAATGGGTTTCCGAGTTGATCGCCTCGATAAAGGCCTATGCAACCGGCGAAGACGTCGATTTCTCCGGTGTGCCGGTCGATCTCACCGGCGTCGACGATTTCCGCCTCGCCATCTACGACGCGGCGCGAAAACTCGCCTTCGGCGAGACCACCACCTATGGCGAATTGGCCAAGCGCGCCGGCCATGCCGGTCTGGCGCGTGAGACGGGCGCGGCGCTCGGCGCCAACCCGGTGCCGCTGGTTATCCCTTGCCACCGCATTCTTGCCGCCGGCGGCAAGATCGGCGGTTTTTCAGCGCCGGGCGGCTCGACCACCAAGGAAAAGATGCTGGCGATGGAAGGCGTGCGCGTCGGCCCGCCGCCGGCGGCGCAGGTATCTTTTGGATTTTGAGGCCCAACGAGCTAGTCCGGAAAAATGCGCCGGCGGAAACGCCGGTCTGTGTCCACCCGCTTGCATTTGTAGACGACGCAGGACTTCGTGTCGGCGCTCGGCACCAAAGCCCGTGCCCTGACCTCGCCCATGTTGCAGAAACGCTGGCTCCGCACATAGCGGTCGTAGAGCGGCAGCCCCGGCGTGCGCGTCGACCGGTAACGCAGGATGACGGCGCCTTCCTGGGCGATCGTCGCCCGCACTCTGCCGCAGCTCATGCGGCTCGGGTCATAGCGCGAGATCGCCTGCGCCTCGGCGGCCAGCAGCGTCAGGCAGGCGGCAAGCAGAACAGTTTTCATGGTCCTCTCCCAAAACAGGACCGGACGCTCGAAGGCGGCACGATCCTTCCCCGCAACGTGCGCGATCAGCGTTGCGGCCCTCCGCAACGCGCGACGTTGCAACGCTTTCACGCGATTGGGGCGGCCGTTGGGCAGCGCCGCATCAGCGCCTTTTTTGCCCAGTCTTGTTTTTTGCGAAGAAGCGGACTATATGAGGTCCATTGATATTTCGGCCGATCGATCCGGGCCTCGCGATATTCGCGTTTGCTGACGTTCTATCTCCAAAATCTCGATACAAACCGACTGGACTTCGGTTCGGTCAAGCTAAAGCAAACGTATAAGGACTATCGAAATGGCAACAGGTACGGTCAAGTGGTTTAATTCCACCAAGGGTTTCGGCTTCATCCAGCCTGACAGCGGCGGCGCGGACGTTTTCGTCCACATCTCCGCAGTCGAGCGCGCTGGGCTGTCGACCCTGGTCGAAGGCCAGAAGATCAACTTCGAGATCGAGCAGGACCGCCGCACTGGCAAGTCGTCCGCTGGATCTCTGAGCAAGGCAGCCTGATTTTGCGAATGGCGCGCGCCGGGCGATAGCTCGGGGCGCGCGGCAAGTCACGGATGTACTGACGGTCGCGCGAGAAGCGCACCGGAGCGAAAAACCCCGACAAGCCGAAGCAGCAGATTGCTGCCGGCCCGGATCAAACGCTCCCGATCAGGCTACCAAGCATGGAAGGCGGGATTTTGTCCCGCCTTTTTGCTGTCCGGATTCCGGATGAAACAGTCATCTTGGCCTTATTGTGCCAATCATGGTATTTTTACCCATGAGCAAGCTCGAACAGATCGAAAAATCCGTTGCCGAACTGAGCCCTGAGGAGCTGAAGGCGTTTGCCGCCTGGTTTGAGGCGCTGCAAGCGGACATGTGGGATCGGCAGATCGAAACCGACGCCAAAGCTGGCAGGCTGGATAAACTTGCCGAGCACGCCTTGGCTGACCATCGCGCCGGCCGGACCCGGTCTCTGTGAATCATGTCGCCACTCCCTCGTTCTGGGAGGCTTATGCAAAACTGCCATCGTCGATCAGAGCAAAGGCGGACAAACGTTTCGCCAAGCTGCGTTCTGATCCGTTTCACCCGTCGCTAAATTTCAAACAAGTCGGACGCTATTGGTCGGTGCGGGTTGATCTCAAATACCGCGCCGTAGCTATCCGCGACCAAGATGACGTAGTCTGGTTTTGGATTGGCGCGCATGCCGAATATGATCACCTGCTGAAAAAGACGAGCAGCAATTCGACCGGTCGTCGGGGCTTTTGGCGCCGCAAAGCGGCGAGAGCGCGAGGCCCGGCCGAAGGCCGGAAGCCCGACCGGGCGTCGCGCCCTTCGGTGCGCCCTGTCCGGAGCGAGTCGCCAAGCGGCGACGAGTGAGAACAGTACTACCCCAGCCACTCCATCGGCACATGCCCCGGATCGGCCTCGACCCGTTTTAGCCAGGCCGCCACCGCCGGATAAGCGTCGAGCTGAAAACCGCCCATCTCGGCTGTATGCGTATAGGCGTAGAGTGCGATGTCGGCGACGCTCAATGCCTCACCGGCAAAGAACGCATTGCCGGCCAGGCGCTTTTCCATCACGCCGAGCGCCTTGTTGCCGCGCTCCAGTGTCACCGCCAGCCGTTCGGGCGTCGCATCCTTGGCCCGTTCGGGAAAGGTGAGCAGCGCCTTGCGTACCGCGATATAGGGTTCGTGGCTGTACTGCTCGAAGAACAACCACTGATAGGCTAGCGCCCGCTCGTATCTGTCGGCCGGCAGGAACCGCGTGCCTTCGGCGAGGTAAAGCAGGATGGCGTTGGATTCGGCCAGCCGCCTGCCGTCGTCGAGTTCGAGCAGCGGCACCATAGCGTTCGGGTTCTTGGCAATATAGTCCGGCTTGCGCGTGTCGCCGGTGTGCGAGCTCACCTCGACATTGGTGAAGGCGATGCCGAGCTTGGCCATCAACAGGCGCGGCTTGTAGCAATTGCCGCTGTCGATCATTCCGTAGAGTATCATTGGCGCTCCGCTCGCTCGTGCAACGACAGCCCTTGGGGCCTGGGTCCGGTCTCAAGGCTCTATCCCGGCGGCAACGGCTTCATCCAGTGATTTGTTTTGGCGCAACCATCAGCGCCGCTGATGGATCACCCAAACAACGGCACGACGTTGTTGTCCCTGCCAAGCAGCCGGTCGATGGGCAGCGGCTCCTCGTCGAAGACCGTGCCGGCCAGCGCCGGCCGGGCAAGGTAAAAACCCTGCAAAAGATCGACGCCGCCGTCCAGCGCGACGCGCAGATGCGTGGATTGCTCGATGCCTTCGACCAGGACCTTGGTGCCGCGGTCGTGCAGCGCGGAGACCAGCGGCCGGAAAAACCGCTCGGCGGCGGCATGGCGGCAGAATTCCGCGAACCAGGTGCCGTCGATCTTGACGATGTCGGGCTGGACAAGCGCAACCCGCTCTTCCGTCGAATGCCCGGTACCGAAATCGTCGATGGCGATGCGGATGCCGTCACGCCGCATCTCGCGCGCCAGGCTGACGAGCACCTTGTCGTCGGCCGCCTGTTCGGTAATTTCGCAGACCAGCATGCGGGGGTACAGGTCGAACTCGGCGAGATGCCTGGTCATCAGCCTGATCTCAGCCAGCGCCCGCCCGGGGTCATCGTTGATCAGCGGATTGTAGTTGAAGAACAGGTCGAGCCCGTCGACGCCGATGTTGCGGAAGTTCCGGAGATGCAGCACCCGGCACATCGTCTCGACGAACAGGCGATCCGACGCGGGTACGCCCTCGAAAAATACGCGTGGCGCAACCGACCTGCCGGCGCGGTGCGGCTCGATCAGGCCTTCGACCGCGACGGCCTTCAAAAACCTGCCGCGCGGGGCAAAAATCGGCTGGTAGGCGCTCCTCAGCCGGAACGCGCCATAGACGCCATATTCGATCCCGACTTCGTCGGCGAAGATTGCCTCGCCGACATTGCGCCGCCTGTCGGGCCGCCCGGTCATGGCACCACCTTGCGCCCGAAAGCCCTTTTCGGCCGCAGCGAAGGCGACACAGCCGCAGGCGCCTCACCGGCATCGGGCACTGTCACCGGCATCGGCCTGTCCTTGCCGAAGACGTGAAAGCTGGTAGGCGCAAGCTCCGGGCGCGCCAGCGCGAACCCCTGCACCATCGAGGCTCCCGATTTCTCGGCCAATTCAAGCTGCCAGCCCTGCTCGATGCCCTCGAACACGGTGCGGATGCCTTGCTGTTCGAAACTTGCCACCATGGCGGTCAGCAGCGCGAAGCCGGCGCCGGACTCCATCAGCTGCTTGATCCAGTGGGCATCGAATTTGACGATGTCCGGCCTGAGCTCCTTGATGCGGTTGATGTCGGACTCGTCGGCGCCGTAATCGTCGACGGCGATGCGAAATCCGTTGGCCCTGAGCGCCTCGACGAAATTGTAGAGCGTTTCCTGCGACGCCGATTTTTGCTCGGTCACCTCGCAGACGACCCGGTTCGCATCGATCTCAGCCTCATACAGCACCAGCCGCATGTCGCGCAGCGCCTTGTCGGCGATGCTGCGATCGGTGAACACCGACGGATCGAAGTTGATGAAGATGGATGCCTCTTGCGGCAGGCAGGCGCCGGCGTTCAACAGATGCAGCGTCCTTGTCAGCGCCTCGATATGCAGGCGGTCGACCGTCGGACAGGTGTTGAAAAAGCTCACCGGCGACTGCGGCTCGCCGTCGCGGAACGGCCGGATCAGCCCCTCGAATGCGGTGACGGACAATTTGCCGTTGCTGAAGGCGAAGATCGGCTGGAAGGCGCTCTGCAGCGTATAGATGCCCCAGACACCGCTGACGGTGCCGTCGTCATGACGGACGATATGGGCATGCTCGATGCTGCGCGACACGGTTCCTCGCTCTGCGAGACTGGCGGAATGGTCGTGATCCAGCCACTCGGGGTTTTACCGCCGGTAAATGAATTTATTGTTGCCAGATTTGCCGGGGTTCGAGATCTAGCTCATCCGACAGAGCTTGCGCTTGGCGGAATGATGCGACATGAGAAGCGCCGCGGTTGGATGGACCGCCTGCATCCCCAAGGAGATAACATCGTCATGGCCTTTCTTGCTGACGTCCTTTCCCGCGTAAAGCCTTCCGCGACCATCGCGGTGACGCAGAAAGCGCGCGAGCTGAAAAACGCCGGCCGTGACGTGATCGGGCTGGGTGCCGGCGAACCGGACTTCGATACGCCGGATAACATCAAGAACGCAGCGATCGAGGCTATCCGCCGCGGCGAAACGAAATATCCTCCGGTTTCCGGTATCGTGCCGCTGCGCGAGGCGATCGCCAAAAAATTCAAGCGCGAGAACAATCTCGACTACCGGCCGGAGCAGACCATCGTTGGCACCGGCGGCAAGCAGATCCTATTCAATGCCTTTATGGCGACGCTGAATCCCGGCGACGAGGTCATCATTCCGAGGCCGTACTGGGTCAGCTATCCCGAGATGGTGGCGATCTGCGGCGGTACCTCGGCCTTTGCCGACACCTCGATTGACAACGGTTTCAAGCTGACGGCGGCGGCGTTGGAAAAGGCGATCACGCCGCGCACCAAATGGCTGTTGATGAACTCGCCGTCGAACCCGTCGGGCGCTGCCTACACCGGGGCTGAATTGCGCGCGCTGGCCGACGTGCTGCTCGAACATCCCCATGTCTGGGTGCTGACCGACGACATGTACGAGCACCTGATTTATGGCGATTTCGTCTTCAGGACCATCGCTGAGGTCGAGCCGAAGCTCTATGAGCGCACGCTGACGATGAACGGCGTGTCGAAGGCCTATGCCATGACTGGCTGGCGCATCGGCTATGCGGCCGGGCCCGTGGCGCTGATCAAGGCGATGGATATGATCCAGGGCCAGCAGACCTCCGGTGCCTGCACCATCGCCCAGTGGGCATCGGTGGAGGCGCTGAACGGTCCGCAGGAGTTCATTGCGAAAAACAAGGCGATCTTCCAGGCTCGGCGCGATCTCGTCGTGTCGATGCTCAATCAGGCGCGCGGCATCACATGTCCGTCACCGGAAGGCGCCTTCTATGTCTATCCGTCCTGTGCCCAGTTGATCGGCAAGAAGACCAAAGCCGGCAAGGTGATCGACGGCGACGAGGCCTTCTGCTCGGAGCTGCTCGAGGCCGAAGGCGTAGCGGTCGTGTTTGGTTCGGCCTTCGGCCTCGGCCCGAACTTCCGCATCTCCTACGCCACGTCGGAGGCGTTGCTCGAAGAGGCCTGCACGCGCATCCAGCGCTTCACCGCCTCGCTGATCTGATCAAGCACATCTCGAACACGAAACCCGGCTCGCAGTCGGGTTTCGTGGGCTCAAAAGTCTCAGCCGCCATACTGCTCGTCTGTCACCCTCTCCAGCCAGTCGGCGTGAACGCCGTCGAGCGCCTCCTGCATGGCGATATGCGCCATCGCCGACTTTGGACCGGCGCCATGCCAGTGCTTTTCATCAGGCGCAAACGAGATGACGTCGCCGGCCCTGATCGCCTGTACCGGCTTGCCCCAGCTTTGTGCGAGGCCGGCGCCTGATACGACATAGAGCGTCTGGCCCAACGGATGCGTATGCCAGTGGGTACGCGCGCCGGGCTCGAAACTGACCATGACGGCGCGCAGCCGCGCTGGCGCTTCCTTCTCGATGATCGGCGTCTGCCACACACGGCCGGTGAAGTATTTTTCCGGCGCAATAACGGTCGGCACGCTGCCGCAGGGAATGATCTTCATCGTCGCGAGTCCTCAAGCTGATGGCGGATCGGTCGGCGACGGCCGTTCCTTTTTGTCGCAAGAAGCGGGCACTTTCTTCCGATAACCATCATGGCGCAACCGCTTTTGCGGCTGTTCAGCGACGGGCTTTGTCGCGGGATTTGATGGGAGGCTGGGCTCGCATCGACGGCTTCGCCGATCACGGCTCAACATCTGCGACATCAGGCGATCTCAAATCCCTTGCCCTCCCGGCTAACCCGTGGGACGATGCCTTTGGGTAGGTGGCAAACGGAAAAAAGCCCCGCCCGCGACGGTCGACAGGCCGGCCGCCGCTCCCAGGGAAACGCCTGAGTGGAGGTCAGTCATGGGAACTCGCGCCGGAGGACGACGCACGGGACCGAAATGCATTGCCATAGTCGGTCCCTTTGCAAGCGGTAAGACGACACTTCTCGAAGCCATATTGGCCCGCACGGGCGCCATTCCCCGCCAGAATCCCGTTTCCTCGGGAAACACCGTTTCCGATCATTCACCCGAGGCACGCGCCCACGCCATGAGCGTCGAGGCGACCTTTGCGACCACCGAATTCATGGACGAGCAACTCACCTTCGTCGATTGTCCCGGTTCCATCGAATTCTCTTTCGAGGCAGAGCCGGTGCTTGCCGCCTGCGACATCGCCGTGGTCGTCGCCGAAGCCGACGCGAAGAAGATCCCTGCCCTGCAGCTGATCATGCGCAAGCTCGACGATCTCGGCGTGCCGCGCATCATGTTCCTCAACAAGGTCGACAAGGCGATATCAGGCGTGCGCGACACGCTGAAGATGCTGCAGCCGGCAAGCTCGGTGCCGTTGCTGCTTCGCCAGATTCCGCTGCGCAAGAACGGCGTCGTCATTGGCTCGATCGATCTGGCTCTGGAGCGCGCCTACATCTATCGCGAATATGCCGAAAGCGAGGTCGCCCAGATTCCCGGCGACGACAAGGCGCGCGAACTGGAGGCGCGCTTTTCCATGCTGGAGACGCTCGCCGATCATGACGACCAGTTGATGGAGCAGCTTCTCGAAGAGATCGAGCCGCCGAAGGACGCGATCTTCGACGACCTCGCCGCCGATCTGCGTGACGGCGCGGTGACGCCGGTGCTGATCGGCACCGCCGAGAAGGGCAATGGCGTGCTGCGGCTATTAAAGACGATCCGCCACGACGCGCCTGATGTTGAAGCAACGCGCAAGCGCCTCGGCGCACCTGACGGCAAGGCGACCGTAGTCCAGGTGATGAAGACCATTCACACCGCGCATGGCGGCAAGCTGTCGGTCTCGCGCATCCTGTCCGGCCAGCTTGCCGACGCCTCCGAGCTCTTCCTTTCGAATGGCACCACGGCAAAAGTCTCCGGCATCTACAGAATGCTCGGCAAGGACCAGACCAAGCTCACCTCGGCCAGGGCCGGCGACACGGTCGCGCTTGGCAAGCTGGACGACGTCACGACCGGTCAGACCTTGAGCTCGGTAAAGGGCGGCATCAAGCCCTTGGTCACACTGATGCCGCCGCAGCCGGTGTTTGCCTTCGCGCTGCGCCCGAAGGAACGCAAAGACGAAGTGAAGATGTCGGCGGCCATCCAGCGCCTTGCCGAAGAAGACCCCTCGCTCAGCCTGCGCCACAATCAGGATTCGGCCGAAACCGTGCTGTCGGGCCATGGCGAGATGCATCTGCGTGTCGTGCGCGAGCGGCTGGAGGGCAAGAACCAGATCCCGGTCGAAGGCCATGCGCCGGCCGTGCCTTATCGCGAGACGATCCGCAAAACGGCGCAGCAGCGTGGCCGCCACAAGAAGCAGTCGGGCGGCCATGGCCAGTTCGGCGACGTTGTGATCGAGATCAAGCCGCTGCCGCGCGGCTCCGGCTTCCAGTTCACCGATACCATCACCGGCGGCGCCGTGCCGAAAACCTATATCCAGTCGGTCGAGACCGGCGTGCGTGATTATCTGAAATCCGGCCCGCTCGGCTTTCCGGTGGTCGATGTCGCCGTCAACCTGTCCGACGGCTCCTATCACGCCGTCGATTCGTCGGACATGGCCTTCCAGATGGCGGCGAAGCTGGCGATGAAGGAAGGCATGGCCGCCTGCTCGCCGGTGCTGCTCGAACCGATCATGAAGGTCGAGATCGTCACGCCGTCCGACGCGACATCGAAAATCATCGCCCTGATCCCGCAGCGGCGCGGCCAGATTCTTAGCTACGATGCGCGGCCCGGCTGGCCGGGATGGGATGTCGTCGAGGCGACCATGCCGCAGGCCGAGATCGGCGACCTGATCATCGAGTTGCGTTCGGCCACTGCGGGCGTGGCCAGCTATCGTGCTACCTTCGACCATATGGCCGAGCTCACCGGCCGCCTGGCCGACGAAGCGTTGAACGCCAACGGCAAGGCCGCCTGACACTGGATTTTGGCGTCGCTGCCTCAGGGGGCAGAACTCAAGGAAACGGCGTCCGGAATGATCCGGACGCCGTTCTCTTGCGGACCGTCTTCGTGGGAGGCGAAACGGCAGGTCCGCCGCACATGCCGCCGGTGCCTGATGGCCTCGGCGGAAGAATGGTTCGGACGCGGTAGCCGCCTGAGCCCGGATCGTCCGGGTGATGCCCCCATCTCCCGCACGAACCACACCGCGTCCTATGATCTGCTTAGTCCATCCTGGGCGCCTGTGACATGTTACCTGAGGTTACATGTCACTGTTACGTGACAAGTTCGGTCTGCTTTCCCTTGGCGCAAGCAGGTTTCGGGCAACAAAAAAGCCGGATCAATGAAGATCCGGCTGAGTTTGATTGGAAGTGCCTGTTAAGGCTAACCTCCAGAGGGGAACACTCGAGGGCGCTAATGGGAGGAGAACGCGCCCAGGAGATGATCTATATATGTGCTCATCATGCCCAAGAAACAAGCATCTATTTTGCAACACACACATGCAAAATGACACAGGCTGTGGTCTAACCCATTCCTTGGCCTCATAGGACCAGCAGAATCGCCTAAATGCGGTGCACACCCAGGCAAAAACCATTGCGAAGTAGCGAATCAGAACCGATTCTCGATCCGGAACGCAAAAACAACGAATGATGTCGAATCAGGCAGCGCGCGTTTATTTTTGCAGCAGCCGCGCATCGACCCGAAATTGGAATCGCTTTTCGCAAAGCACGATGCGTAGATTTCAAAGTGCTAGAGCGCACTTTGTGCGTCCAAGTGGACGCACGTCGCTCTAGAAGGAAGCCTCGATGAGGACACCTCAGGCGATCGCCGGCAGCGCGCTGTTCTTTATCGCAGCGCCCGGTGTGGTCGCGGGATTGCTGCCTTGGCTGCTGACCGATCGCCATCGTCTGCCATGGTCGACCCTGCCCGGCTCGGTCCCGGTCGGCTGGGTCCTGATTATCGTCGCGACGGCCTTGCTGCTTCATGCCTTCGCCCGTTTTTCCCTCGAAGGCCGGGGCACGCCCGCCCCGCTCGCGCCGACCGAGCGACTGGTTGTCAGCGGCATCTACCGCCATGTCCGCAACCCGATGTATGTGGCGGTGCTGTCGATCATCGTTGGCCAGGCGCTGCTGTTTTCGAGCTGGGCTCTCGTCGCCTATGCCATCATCGCCGCCATCGCCATGGTCTCCTTCGTGAAGTTCCATGAGGAACCGACGCTTGCTCGCCGCTATGGCGCCGGCTACGAGGCGTACCGCCGCGCCGTCCCCGGCTGGCTTCCCCGCCTGACGCCATGGCGCGGGTGAGCCGTAAACGGAGCTGCGCCGTTTCAGGGTGTGTTGAGATTCAGCTCAGGCCGAGTCGAGAAATGGTGGGTTCCGAGAACCGGAACGGAGCGGACATCGGATCCGTGAGTACCGGAAGCGCAGGAATCCGCCGTTCGCAGGCCGGCATCACCTGAATATCATACACCCTAGAACGACCAGCTTCGGGCCTTGGCGATAATGAAATCGCGGAAGACGTGCAGTTTCGCCTGGTTCTTCATCGCATCGGGATAAGCGAAATAGGTGTCGAAGGACGGCACCTCGGTCTCCGGCAGCAATTGCACCAGCCCTGAGTCCTTGCTGACCACATAGTCGGGCAGCATGGCGATGCCGGCGCCACCCTGTACCGCGCGCTTTATCGACAATATGTCGTTGATCTGCAGCGTCGGCACCCTTTGCCCGCCTTCGAAATCGCCGACCGTTTCCAGCCAGTTCAATTCCGACAAATGCGCCGGCACCGGCACGCCGAAGGTGACGATGCGATGGCTCTTCAACTCGGCGATCGACGCCGGCTTGCCATACTTGTTGACGTATGAGGGGGCCGCGTAGAGATGAAAATGCACGGTGAACAGGCGGCGCTGGATGAGATCAGGCTGCTGCGGCTGGCGCAGCCGGATCGCGCAATCCGCCCGGCGCATAGTGAGGTCGAGTTCCTCATTCGCCAGGATCAACTGCAGGCTGATCTCGGGATAGAGTTCGATGAATTCCTGCACGCGCTCGGTTAGCCAGCCGGCACCGAGCCCCACCGTGGTCGTCACCCTGAGCACGCCGGAGGGCCGATCCTTCGCCTCGGTCAGCCGCGATTTGATCGTCTCCAGCTTCATCAGCACGTCATGCGCCGTGCGGAACAGCATCTCTCCCTGCTCGGTCAGCACCAGGCCGCGGGCATGGCGATTGAACAGCGGCACGCCGACGTCATGTTCGAGCGCGCTGACCTGCCGCGAGATCGCCGATTGCGACAGATGCAGTGTCTCGGCGGCATGGGTGAACGACCCAGCTTCCGCCGCAGCGTGAAACACGCGTAGCTTGTCCCAGTCCAACGCCATGATGCCCCTCGCTCTGTTTTTTGGCGTTTGCCTGTTTTTAGCGCCTGAATGAAAAATCAGGCTTTTGCGCGGCTTTTCTCGGCCGCTTCCTTACTCCGCCGCTTCGCGGTGAACTTCGATCCCGGCGAGGTACTTTTCCGCCTCGAGCGCGGCCATGCAGCCGAGCCCCGCCGCCGTCACCGCCTGACGGTAGATGTCGTCGGTCACGTCGCCAGCGGCGAACACGCCCGGCACGTCGGTGCAGGTCGAATCCGGCGCCGTCCACAGATAGCCGTTCGGCTTCTGCTTCAGCTTGCCGGCGAACAGCTCGACCGCCGGCGCATGGCCGATCGCCACGAACACGCCGTCGACCGTCAGATGCATCTCCTGGCCGGTCACCACGTTGCGCAGCTTCAGTCCCTCCACCGACGGCGGCAGCGGCGTTTTGCCGGACTGGCCGGTGATCTCGTCGACGACAGTGTCCCAGATGACGCGGACATTATCCTTCTTGAACAGCCGCTCGCTGAGGATGCGCTCGGCGCGGAAGTCGCTGCGCCGGTGGATGACCGTCACGCTCTTTGCCAGATTGGAAAGATAGAGCGCCTCCTCCACCGCCGAATTGCCGCCGCCGATCACCGCGACATCCTTGCCGCGATAGAAGAAGCCGTCGCAGGTGGCGCAGGCCGATACGCCGAAGCCCATGAAGGTCTGTTCGCTCGGGATGCCCAGCCATTTCGCCTGCGCGCCGGTGGCGATGATCAGCGCGTCGGCCGTGTAGGTGGTGCCGGAATCACCCTTGGCGCGGAACGGACGCACATTGAGGTCGACCTCGGTGATGATGTCGTTGATGACGTCGGTGCCGACATGCTCGGCCTGCTTCAGCATTTGTTCCATCAGCCACGGACCCTGGATCGGATCGGCGAATCCCGGATAGTTTTCGACATCGGTGGTGATCATCAACTGACCGCCCTGCTGCAGACCGGCGACCAGCATCGGCTTCAGCATGGCGCGGGCGGCGTAGATTGCCGCCGTATAGCCGGCGGGACCGGAGCCGATGATGAGAACGGGTGCGTGCTTGGACGTCATATCAGGGCTTTCACAACAACCGGACGCGAATGCAGCGTCCGGCACAGGGTTCGATATCGGCCCTAATCTAGGTGTTGCAGGCGACACCAGCAAGACGACCTGGCCTTCGTCCCCGGAAAGCTTCCGCACAAACAGACGATCCATGGACATCTTGCGCGGTGACTGTCCGAAAATCACCGACTGAAGGGGTGGAATGGACACCAAAGTCGTTTAATTACAAATCACGAAAGATTCTTGCGTGAAGGCCCGAAAGGTATCCATGCCGCTCAAAGCCGATCTCGATGCCATCGACTGGAAGATCCTGCGCGAGCTTCAGCATGACGGGCGCATGACCAATGTCGAGCTGTCCGGCCGCGTCGGCATTTCGGCGCCGCCATGCTTGCGTCGCGTCAGGCGGTTGGAGGAGACCGGCATCATCCGCGGCTATCGCGCCTTGCTCAATGCGCCGGCGCTCGGCCTGGATGTCGTCGCCTTCTGCCTTATCGGCTTGCATCACCAGGCCGACGCGGAGCTGAAAACCTTCGCCGAACGCACCCGAGGTTGGCCGATCGTTCGCGACGCCTGGATGGTGTCGGGCGAATCCGACTTTTTGCTGCATTGCGTCGCGAGCGACCTCGGCTCCTTTCAGACCTTCGTCATCGAGGAGTTGGCGTCGGCGCCGAATGTCGACACGGTGCGCACAGCACTGACCATCCGTCGCGTCAAGGACGAGGGCCTGGTGGCTTTTAGCGAAGTGAGACCTTAATCCCCGCCGAGTTCGGCGATGGTCTCACAGAGTTTTCTGTGGTCGCTGCCGGTCGTCAGTTTGCGCGTCGTGAATATACCATCGCCAGAAGTCCGATTGGATCTGCCGCGCACCAGCCAGCCTTCGCAGAGCCCGGCACGCCGCCCGGCTTCCATGTCATCGGCCTTGTCGCCGACGATGACTGATCGGCTGATATCCACGTGCAGCAGATCGCGTGCGCGCAGAAGCATGCCCGGATTGGGCTTGCGCATCGGATGATCGCCTACTGCCAGTTCACCCGTCCCGCTCGAATGGTAGGCGCAGGCGAGCACTAGATCGATCCGGCAATTCTGCGCTTCGAGAAGCGCCAGCAGCCAGGCATTGACTGCGGCGAACTCCGGCCAGCCGAAATAGCCGCGGGCTATGCCTGACTGGTTGGAAACTACGATCGCAGGAAGGCCGGCGATGTTGGCCGTTCGGATCACCGGCAGCATCTCCGGCCGCAGCGCGATGTCGGCCGGATTGCTGGGATAGCCGCTATCGACATTGATGGTGCCGTCGCGGTCGAGGAACAGCGCCGGCGTGCCGGCTGGAAAGACCGCAGTACTGATCCGTTCGACCCAGAGCCCCGGCTCTTCGAGTGGAGACGGCTGCGAGGCCGTGACAGCGTCCCTGTCAGCCATCACAGAGGCGCGCTTCGACCATTTCGCACAGATGATGATAGAGGCACAGATGCCCCTGCTGGATGATCGGCGTCGAGGTCGAGGGCACGTTGAGCAGGATGTCGGAAAGCGGCTTGAGCTTGCCGCCGGTGTCGCCGGTCAGGCTGATCACCGTCATGTCCATCGTGCGCGCCTGTTCGGCGGCGGCGAGGATGCTGGGCGAGTTGCCGCTGGTCGAGATAGCGAGCAGCACGGCACCCGCTGCGCCATGTGCCTCGACCTGGCGTGAAAACACCGTGTCGAAGCCGTAATCATTGCCCCAGGCGGTCAGCACCGCCGCATTGGCCGGCAGCGCGATGACGTTATAGGCCTTGCGCTCCTTCAGGAAGCGGCCGACCAGTTCGCCCGCGATGTGTATGGCGTCGGTGGCCGAACCGCCATTGCCGCAGATCAGCAGCGCCTTGCCCTGCGAAAGTGCCGCGACGACGGCGGTAACCGCCCGCTCCATCTCGCCGGTGAGGTCGCGCTCGGCCATCGCGGTGATCGCGGCCGCCGAGCGGACCAGGTAATCGTTCAGTTCGGACATGAAAACCTCAGTTTGTCTTGCCGGCGCGCAACTTACCGATGGTGCCCGTCGTGCTTTTGCCGGCGACGAGATCGACCAGCACGACGCGACCGCCCGCCTTTTGCACGATTTCGGCGCCGACCACCTGATCGATCGTATAGTCGGCGCCCTTGACCAGTATGTCGGGCTTGAGCGCCTCGATCAGCGCGAGCGGCGTGTCCTCCTCGAAGACGACGACGGCATCGACCGAGGCAAGCGCCGCCAGAACGCAGGCCCGGTCATGTTCGTCGTTGACCGGGCGTCCCGGCCCTTTCAGCCGGCGCACCGAGGCATCGCTGTTGAGGCCCAGAACCAGCCTGTCGCATTGGCTGCGTGCCGCATGCAAAAGGCTGACATGGCCGGCGTGAAGGATATCGAAGCAGCCATTGGTAAAACCGACGCTCAGTCCTTCGTCCTTCCACGTTGCCACCAGCCGTGCGGCGGCAGCGGCGTCGAGGATTGCATCCTTGTGGGCAATCGGTCCATGCGAGCGAAACAGCGCGCCGGTAAGCTCTTCGACCGTCAGCCGCGCGGTACCGCGCTTTCCGACCACTACGCCACCCGCCGCGTTGGCGATGGCCGCGGCAACGACGCGGTCGGCGCCCGCAGCCAGAGCCAGCGCAAACGTCGCGATGACAGTGTCGCCGGCGCCGGAAACGTCGAACACCTCCCGCGCCTGCGTGGCGATGTGGCAGGCATCGTCTGCGTCGACGACGCTCATGCCTTTTTCACTGCGCGTCGCGACGACGAAATCGAAGCCATGTGCCGAGATCAGATCGCGTGCCGCGGCCACGATCTCGTCATCGGCAAACACTACGCGTCCGACCGCTTCACCAAGTTCCTTGCGATTGGGGGTGATCGCCGTCGCCCCGGCATAGCAAGCATAGTCGCGGCCCTTGGGGTCGACGAGCACCGGCTTTTCCGCCTCGCGGCAGATCGAGATCAGCTCGCCGGCGACGCCGTCCAGCAGCATGCCCTTGCCGTAGTCGGACAGGATGACGATGTCGGCTTGCGCGAGCGCGGTGCGGAAATGCCGGATCAGCATCGCCCGCTCCGCATCGCCCAGCGGTTTGATTTCCTCTTCGTCGAAACGCAGCACCTGCTGGTTGAGCGCGCTGAAGCGGCTTTTCGAGGAGGTCATCCGGTTCGCGTCCTGCGCGAGGCCGCCAGGGTTTACGCCAAGCTCGGCGAGCATGCGCATGAGATTGTCGCCGGCCTGATCGGCGCCGATCACCGAGACCGGTATCGCGGCGGCGCCGAGCGAGACTATGTTGGCGACGACATTGCCGGCGCCGCCCATCGCCGACGTTTCGCCACGCCCGCGCAGCACCGGAATGGGCGCTTCGGGCGAAATCCGCTCGATGACGCCGTTGACGAAACGGTCGAGGATGAAATCGCCGACCACCAGCACCGTGACGTTGCCGAACCGCGAGATGGCGCGGTGAAGGGGTTCGGGAGAAGGCAGGTATTGCTCGCTCATGTCATCCGCGACGTGCAATGGGAGCCAGTCCCGATGCTGTGAAAACGCTGGACTGGCAGGGCTGGTCGTTCATTGCGAAGCCGATATACCGCAATTCGGCCCAGCGCAACGGCAGACAGCGAACGGACCAGAGCCAACGCCGGTTGGCGGATCAGCTTTTCTGCAAAGCCACATGAACGCCCAATCCGACGAGCACCGCACCGCCGGCACGCCGCATGAGGCGTTGCGCTTGGCTCGAACGCCGCAGCCTGGTGATCAGCGCACCCGCCAGCACCACGCACATGACATCTGCCGAGGAGAACATCAGATTGACGATGGTCCCGAGGAGGAGGAATTGGAGCCAGACGGGAAACGTCGCTGACGCGTCGATGAATTGCGGCAGGAATGCCATGAAGAAAATTGCAGTCTTGGGATTGAGCACCTCGACGGTGATGCTCTCGAAAAAGGCGCGCCGGGCAGATTTCTGCACAATGCCCGGGATGACGGCACCGTCCTGCGCCCTTGCGCGGAACAGCGATACACCCAGCCAGATCAGATAGAGCGCGCCGGCCAGCTTGACCGCGATGTAGAGCGTCGGCACGGCGTGGAAAAGCACGGACAACCCGGCAGCGGCCGCGATGACGTGCACATAGCCACCAAGATGAATACCCAGCGCCGCCGTCAGGCCGGACCAGCGGCCGCGCGCCATGGTTTGCGCAGCAGCGTAAAACATCGCCGGGCCGGGAATGTAGGCAAAGATCGCCGTGGTGGCGAAAAAGGCGATAAGCAGTTCGGTCGACGGCATTACCCTTGCTCCTGTCGCGCTTCGCCGGTGGACCGCCGACTGAAGCGAAAGCTTTGCGGCGGCACTGTGGCGCTCACCCAACCGCCGGATTGCGACCTGCTTTATCGACAGCCCCGCAAGCCTCCCCTATAAGGGCCGGAATCGGCACAAGATACCAGAGGCTTTCATGATCATCGTCACGGGCGGCGCCGGCATGATCGGCTCAAACATCGTCGCCGCGCTCAATGCCGAAGGGATTAGCGACATCCTCGTCGTCGACGACCTGACCGACGGCCACAAGATCGCCAATCTCGCCGATCTCCAGATCGCCGATTATCTCGACAAGGACGATTTCCTGCCGCGGATGGAGGCAGGGAACCTCGGCCGCATCGAGGCCGTGTTCCATCAGGGCGCCTGCTCGACCACCACCGAGTGGAACGGCAGGTTCATGATGGAGGTGAACTACGCCTATTCGAAGCGGCTGCTGCATGCCTGCCTCGCACTGCGCGTGCCCTTCCTCTATGCCTCCTCGGCTTCCGTCTATGGCGGCGGCGTCGAGTTTCGCGAGGAGCCGGAATGCGAACGCCCGCTCAATGTCTATGCCTATTCAAAGAAGTTGTTCGACGACTACGTCCGCCGCACCGTCTTCGATACCGATCATTCGCCGGTGGCGGGCCTGCGCTATTTCAACGTCTATGGCCCGCGCGAGGCGCATAAGGGCGCCATGGCCTCGGTCGCCTTCCATCTGTTCAATCAGGTCGAGCAAGGCCAGAACCCGAAGCTGTTCGGCGCCTATGACGGTTTCGGACCCGGCGAGCAGAGCCGCGATTTCATCCATGTCAGCGATGTTGCCGACGTCAATCTGTGGCTGTGGAAACGGGGCTCAAGCGGCATCTTCAACTGCGGCACCGGCCTTGCCCAGCCGTTCCGCGCCATTGCCGAAACGGTGATCGGCACGCTGGGCAAGGGCGAGATCGAGTTCATCGACTTCCCCGATCACCTCAAGGGCAGCTACCAGAGTTTTACGCAAGCTGATATGTCCCGGTTGCGCGCCGCCGGCTACAATGGTCAGTTTCGCACAGTGGAAACCGGCGTCAGAGACTATGTCGAATGGCTGAAAGCCCAACGATCCTCGTGATCGGCCCACGCTGGGTGGGCGACATGGTGATGGCGCAGTGCCTGTTCTCGGCGCTGAGAGAGCTTCACCCGAACGCCGCGATCGACGTGCTGGCCCCGGCCTGGGCGGCGCCACTGGTCAAGCGCATGCCCGAAATACGCCAGCAGATCGATCTGCCGCTGAAATCCGGCGCGCTGGAGTTCCGGATGCGAAGGCGCTTCGGCCGCCTGCTGCGCGGCCACTACGACATCGCCTATGTCATGCCCGGAAGCTGGAAGTCGGCGCTGGTCCCGTTCTTTGCCCGCATTCCGCGCCGTGTCGGCTATCTCAAGGAAATGCGCTACGGGCTGCTGACCGATATCATTCCCTTGCCCGACCATTTGAAACGGCGCACGGCGCAGGCCTATTTCGGCCTCTCGCAAGGGGGCACGTTCCGTGCTCCCAAGCTCGCTGTCGACACAAAAAACCAGACGGCATTGCTGGGCCGCTTCGGGCTGGAGGCGGAAAAATTCGTCGCACTAATGCCCGGCGCCGAGTTCGGGCCCGCCAAACGCTGGCCGAGCGAACGCTATGCCGGCCTTGCCCGCGACATGATGGCGAAAGGTTTTGAGGTCGCGCTGTTCGGATCGAAGAACGACGCCGACGTAACGGCGGAAATCGCCACGCTTGCACCTGGCCTTGTCGATCTCGCCGGCCAGACGCGGCTGGAGGACGCCATCGACCTGATCGCCGCGGCCAGGCTTGCGGTGTCGAACGACAGTGGGCTGATGCATGTTGCCGCCGCGGTCGGCACGCCGATCGTTGCCGTCTACGGCTCGACCTCGCCGCAGAATACGCCGCCCCTCGCCGAGCAGCGCGAACTGGTCTGGCTCGGCCTGTCCTGTTCGCCCTGCCACCGGAAAATCTGCCCGCTTGGCCATCTCAATTGCCTGAACACGCTTGAGGTGGCACAGGTAGCGGCAGCAGCTGAACGGCTGCTGGAAATACCGGCCGCCGCATGAAGGTGCTCATCGTCAAGACATCCTCGATGGGTGACGTCATCCACACCTTTCCGGCCGTCGAGGATGCGCGCCGCAACCGGCCGGATGTGTCGTTCGACTGGTGTGTGGAAGTGGCTTTTGCCGACATCGTGGCGCTGCATCCGGCGATCGCAACCATCCACACCGTGGCGATCCGGCGCTGGCGCACAGGCCCGCTCGGCCGCGCCACATGGCGCGAGGCGGCGGCACTGCGCCGCGCCTTGCGGGATTGCCGCTACGATCTCGTCATCGATGCGCAAGGATTGCTGAAGTCGGCCCTGGTGGCGAAACTGGCTGCAGCGCCGATCGCCGGCTTCGACCGGTCGAGCGCCCGCGAGCCTTCGGCGACTTTGTTCTACGACCGCCGCTATGCCGTATCGCGCGATCTGCACGCCATCGAACGCACAAGGCGGCTGTTCGGGCTGGCGCTCGGCTATGAACCGGATTTTTCCGGGCTTGAGTCCGGCATTGTGCCGCCGGCCCTCGGTTCGACCTTTGTCGGCGAAAAAACTGCGTTCCTGCTGCATGGCACCAGCCGCGAGGACAAGAAATGGCCGGTCGGCGACTGGATCGAAACTGCCCGGCTTCTCGTGGAAAGAGGAATGACGCCGGTCACCACCTGGTCTGACGACAGGGAAAAGGCGATTGCCGAGGCGATCGCCGAGGCCGTTCCGCAGACCGTGCTGGTGCCGAAATCACCGCTGGCCGAGATCGCCGCGATCATCGGCCGGTCGGTGCTGGTCATCGGCGCCGACACCGGCCTTACCCACCTCGCCAGTGCCTTCGGCCTGCCGACGGTCGCCGTGTTTCTGGCGACAGAACCCGGCCTGACCGGCCCACGCGGGCCGTTCTCGTCAACGCTGCTGGCCGTAGCCGGCGGTCGTGTCGCGCCGATAGAGGTGTTGGCTGAGGCAGAGAGGCTGCTTGAGCGCCAAGCGCTTGGTCAGGCCAGCGCCGGCAAGAATTGATTCATTAAATCAATTCAATCGGAAAGGTCAGCGCCGCCCCTCATCCGCCTGCCGGCACCTTCTCCCCGTATGGTGACGGGGAGAAGGGGCTGGACGCGAACTCGGCGCCTGTCCTGCAACGCTGACAATTGGCGAAACCGTCAATGACGGCGTCCTTCTCCCCGTCACTATACGGGGAGAAGTGCCCGGCAGGGCGATGAGGGGCAGCGCAATCGTCGGGTTAAAACAGCGCGATTCAGGAACAAATCCTGCCGCCTTTACCCCTAGATGAACTGCACCTGGACGATCTCATAGCCCCGCGCACCGCCTGGCGCGTTGACCTCGATCGCATCGCCGACTTCCTTGCCGATCAGCGCCCGCGCGATCGGCGAGGAGATCGAGATGCGGCCGGACTTCACGTCCGCTTCCTGATCGCCGACGATCTGGTAGGTCTTCTTCTCTTCCGTGTCCTCGTCGACCAGCACCACGGTCGCGCCGAACTTGACCTTTTCGCCGCTGAGCTTGGTGATGTCGATCACTTCGGCACGCGCGATGAAGTCCTCAAGCTCGTTGACGCGGCCTTCATTGAGGCTCTGTGCCTCTTTCGCCGCGTGGTATTCGGCATTTTCGGAAAGATCGCCATGCGAGCGCGCTTCGGAGATCGCTTCGATGATGCGCGGCCGCTCTTCCTGCTGGCGCCAGCGCAGTTCTTCCTTCAATGACGCGAACCCCTCGCCTGTCATCGGGACCTTGTTCATGATGCCTGACCTTTCCTGCCGCCGCCCCCGCATTCCGGGAGCGACCTTGTCGATGGGTACAAAAAGAAAACGGTCCGGCAGCCTCGGGCTAACGGAACCGTGTCACCGCAATTTCTCCCAATATAGCAATCTTCGTGGGTTTTTCACGCCAAAAAATCGGTTTTGAAAATATTCACCCGCCAAGCAGCGCGGCTGGCAGGGGCGAGCGGCAACAAAAAAACCGGCTGCGATTGCTCACAGCCGGTGTGAGGAGTGTTTGGGCTTCGAATCAACTCTTCATGAAACGGTCTATCTGCTCAGACAGCATGCCGTATTCACGAGATCCCTTGCCGGTGCGCTTCTCGATCTCGCGGAGCTGTTCCTGAGCGCCGGCGAGATCGCCGATCTGCAGATGTGCCTCGCCGAGATATTCACGTACCAGCGTATAGTTCGGATCGATGCGCAGCGCTTCCTCGTAATAGCCGAGACCGACGGTGACGCGTCCGGAATGGCGGTGTGAGTAGCCGAGGTAGTTGAGGATGCGAGGGTCTTTCTTGTCCGCAGCCAGGCTGAGCACGGCGATCGCCTCGTCATAACGTCCGGCCATCGCCAGCGCGCGGCCGGCTTCATAGATGTTGTCGTCGTCCAGCATGCCTTGCTTGGGTGCAACGCACTTCTTCAGCTTCTTGTCCCAGACCATGCCTTTCTTGCACTGTGTCGTCTGGCCACCGTCGCCACCGCCTCCACCTTCACCGGCCGAAAACACCGGGACAGCAAATAGCGGCAGGGCGGCAACCGCCAGAGCCTGGATCAGCAATCGTCTGCGCATCGAACCCTCCTTGAAGCTTGACAATGCAAGACTAACGCCGGGCAAAAGCCGTTTCATCCCGGAAAAAAGTCATGGCCATTGAAAGCTTTTTGAACGGTCCGCGCCAGTCGGAAAATAGAAGCGCCGAACATGACGTGACGAGCGCTGCAAATTCGCTATCATCCAGCAAACGGCAACGGAGTATGTGGAGACGGCCAGTGCAGCGGCGCCTTGAAAAAGAATGGGAGCTTTCGATCGGTCCTGACACGGTGCGCCTGTTCATCCTCAAGGCGAAGGCGTTGAGCGCCGCCGTCAACGAAGACTATGCCGATGGCGCTGAGCACGAGGTAGAACTCGATAGCGAGGCGCATGACAACCATCATCATGACGGTCTCGTCGAGGAACGCTCCGAAGACCTCACCGAAGAAGAACTGCGCGAACTGATCAACGACCTCAATGTCGACGAGGCGGCCGAACTGGTCGCCCTCGCCTGGGTTGGGCGCGGCGACTATGACGCTTCGGAATGGGCCGACGCGCTGGCGGCCGCGCGCGAGCGCGCCAACAAGCGCACGGCAAAGTATCTGCTCGGCATGCCGCTGTTGGCTGACTGGCTGGAAGAAGGGCTGGAAGCGATCGGTGCGTAACGCCGCGGTTACCGTTCGTGATCGGCCAAAACTCTCGTTCAGGCAACTTCCGCATTCGCCCGCCGTTAACGGCGAATGACTGCGCTGACCCCTCCCGCATTGATCAGATTGGCCGCATTGATCAGATTGGCGCTGCCCTTGGCGGCGGCGATGCTGTCCGCAGGAGCGGCCCTGGCCCAAGCTCCGGAATTGCCTGAAACCGTGCCTGTCCCAGAGCTCAATCAGCCGCAATCGGCGCAAGAAGCCGCGCCTGCCGACGTGCCGATCCCCGAGCCGCGCCCTGCGGATGCGCCAAAGGCTGATCAACCTGCGACCGACCAGCATAAGGAAGCCCGGCCGGAGCCGCCGGCAATCGCTCCAACGCCGTCCGAAAAGCCCGCCGAGGCGGAACCACCGGCTATCGTCCTGAAACCACCGGAGAAGCCGGCGCAAGCGCAGGAGAAAGCAATCCCTCCCGACCCGCGCTCGGCATCGGTGCCACAGGAAAAAATGCCGGACGAGGAACTTGCCTGCCGCAGGCGGCTGAAGTCGATGGGCGTCGACTTCGAGGAACGTAAGGCCGAGCACGATGCGGCGGTCGGCTGCTCGATCCCCTATCCGATCGTGCTGAAGACGCTGGGCAAGTCATTGGATATCAACCCCGAAACCGAGCTGAATTGCCAGATGGCCGAGGCCGCCGCGCGCTTCGCTGCCGATATCATCCAGCCGGCGGCCAAGGCCGAGCTCGGCGCCGAACTCAAGTCGGTCGGCCAGGCATCCGCCTTCGTCTGCCGACACCGCAATGGCGGCGGGAAATTGTCGGAGCACGCCTTCGGCAACGCGCTCGACATCGCCAGCTTCACGCTATCGGACGGCAGAAAGATCGACATCGGCCCGGCGCCGCCGGAAAAGGATGCAAAATTCCTGAACTCGGTGCGCAAGGCAGCCTGCGGACCGTTCAAGACCGTGCTCGGCCCGGGCAGCGATGCGGATCATTCGCTGCATCTCCATCTCGATCTTGCACCGCGCCGCAACGGCGGCACCTTCTGCCAGTGACATGATCCCGGACCGGTGCGCGTCGCAATTTGGCCGCAACCGTAAACGCAGCCGCTGATTTTTCCTTTACTCTTGGCGGCTAAGCTCCGTCTCGTCTGATCATGATCCCGAAAAGTGGGATCCGGTTTTCGGAGAAAGATCATGATCAAACGATGAGACAGAAGCCTGATCGGGATCAGGCTCGGGGACTGGGAACCTGCCAATGGCCGGGATATTTCGCGCCGCGTCTGTCGCCGTGCGGCAAACGAGACGCGCGCGCATAATTGCCGGCGGGCTTGCCATCGCAGCGATCTCGGCCTGCACCACCGGCAGCGTGCTTTCGCTGGAACCGGCAGTCGATGTCGGCAGCCAGACATCAGCCGTTCCGAACTATTCGGGCATGCAGCGCCTCGTCCCGTCCAACCCATATATGACCGCCGCCTATCCGCGCATGGACGAGCCGATGGCGCCGACCGAACAGATGCCGGCCAGCGAGATCGACTGCCGCCGGGAGTTGAAGCGCCTCGGCGTCGTCTACACCGACCTTGCGCCGATCCGCGAAGGCCAGTGCGGCATTGACTATCCGGTCAAGATCTCGGCCATCGGCAGCATCGGGATGAAGCCGGCCGCGACGCTGACCTGCGACATGGCCGCCACCTTCGCCGGCTGGGCCAGGAATGAACTGGTCCCGTCCGCCCGCTGGCGTTATTTCTCCGGCGTCAAGACTATTCGCCAGGGATCGAGCTATTCCTGCCGCAGGATCGCCGGCGAAGGCGTGCTGTCGGAGCACGGCAAGGGCAACGCGCTGGACGTCATGAGCATCGAGCTCGGCAATGGCAAAGATATCGACGTGCGCAAGCCCGGCCTGTTCGCCTTCCGCACGCGCGGCTTCCTCAATACTGTGCGCGCCGACGGCTGCCAGTATTTCACCACTGTGCTCGGCCCCGGCTACAATTACGACCACCGCAACCATTTCCATTTCGACATCAAGAACCGCAAGAACGGCTACCGCGCCTGCCGCTAGCCCCGAGCACATACCCACTGCCCAAGGTCTGCGCCGCCGCGTAGAATGACGCCACATAAAGGTGATGCCGTACCACCTGGGTGGTATCTCGTGAGCCGACGAAGCCTTCGACGACGCGCAACGATCTGGCTGGTGGCGTTCTGTGCCGGCTATCTCGTGCTCGCCTATTTCGCCGTACCGGAATTCTGGACCCTGCGGGACCGCAATTTCCGTACGCAGCGCTTCCAGATGGTGACGCACACGCCGCAAGGTATTGCGGGCGATCCGATCAATGTCGGCCTTGTCGGTACAAAAAAAGAGCTGGTCCACGCCTTCGCCGTCGCCGGGTGGGACACCGCCGACGCCCTCACGCTGAAGACCGCGATCGAGATCGGCGAAAGCGTGCTGTTCGATCGGCCCTATCCCGACGCGCCGGTCAGCCGGTTGTTATTCGAAGGCCGTGCACAGGATCTGGCCTTCGAGAAGCCGGTCGGCGGCACTGCCGCCCGGGGTCATCACGTGCGCGTCTGGCCGCCCGGTGCGGCCGGAGACGAATGCCCGCCGCTCGGGCGGGGGTCGGGCCGCGTCGATCGTGGGCGCGGGCTCCGCCCCGGCCCC
>NZ_JAMYLP010000057.1:0-36966 GCF_040318085.1 Mesorhizobium sp. M1322 | reverse complement strand
CCCGGCCGAGGCGGCCGCGCCGGCGCCTTCCGGCGACACGAATCTGGCGCGCGCCGCGCCGGTTGTGATCAGTTTTTCCACCGCCTTGTCGATTTCGACCTCGCCAAGGGTGGGGCGCGCCGGCTCGACGTCCTCGCCAGTTGCTGGGGCAGTTGCTGGCGCCGCGGCAGCCGCTTCCGGCTCTGCCTGCGCTTCCGCCACCCGATGCTCGACGTCCTCGATATCGGCCGGTTCGTGATTGGGTTCGTGGGCAACCGGCATCGCGACCTGTTCGATCCGCTCGAAGCGGGCGCCGGCGGCAGGCCGCATGGCGCGACCCGAAAACAGCTCTTGCAGAAGCGTCACGATCGCCATGAACAGCAACGAACCGACGAAGGCCGCACCGGCGATCGGCAGGATCTTCGGGAAATAGGCCTCAGACGGCGCCACCGCGCGGGAAAAGACGCGGGCGTCGACCGGCAGATAGTTGCTGTCCTTGCGCGAGGACGCTTCACGGTAACGGGTCAGGTAGGATTCGAGCAGCTGCCGCTGGGCGGTCGCTTCGCGCTGCAGCGCATCCAGTTCGACCTGCTGGTCGCCGGCGCGCGCCGATGCGGCCTTCAGCGTGTTGACGTCGGCGACAAGCTGGTTTTCGCGGGCCTGAGCGGTCTGCGCCTGCGTCATCAGCCCTTTCATGATCTTTTCCGCCTCGTTACGGATCTGGCGGTCGAGATCGGCAAGCTGCGACCTCAGGGCCCGGATGCGCGGATGATTGTCGAGCAAGGAGGTGGAAAGATCGGCGATGTTGGTCTTGAGCTCGACCTGCCGCTCGCGCAGGCGCTGGATGAGTTCGGAAGACAGCACCTCCGGTACCGCATCCAGCGAGCCGCCGTTCTGCAACGCCCTGCGTACGCTGTCGGCAGTCGCTTCCGCCGAGGCGCGATTGGCGCGCACCCGTGACAATTCGCTGGACAGTTCTGAAAGCTGTTGCGTGGCGAGCACCGAATTGTTGCCGCCCATCAAAAGATCGGACTGGGCGCGGTAGTTTGCTACCTTGGCCTCGGCATCCTTCACCCGCTTGGACAGGTCGGCGATCTCCGGCGCCAGCCAGTCGGTTGCGGCGGAATTCGATTCGATGTTGGCATTGCCCTGCACGGAGATGTAGGCGTCGGCGATGGCGTTCGGAATTTCGGCGGCGAGCCTGGGATCTTCCGAGGAGAATTCGATGACGATAACGCGAGATTTTTCAACTCGATAGACGTTGAGCTTCTCGCGCATCTTCGTCAGCACGCGTTCTTCCGGCCGAACCTCGTTGGGGTCGCTTTTCAGCCCGGCGATGACGAGCAGACGGCTCAACACCGGCATGTCCGCCGTCTCGTCGAATTCGGGAAGCCGCGACAAATTGAGCTTCTGCGCCACCTGCTTGAGGATGTCGGTCGAGGAAACAACCTCGACCTGACTGGTCACGCCTTCCTCGTCGAGAATCGGCTTGTCGTTGTCATTGGTGCCGTCGGGGCGCGTGTAAACCGATTCGCGTGTCTCGATCAAAAGCCGCGTTTCGGCCCTGTAATGCGGCGTGGCGAGCCAGGTGAGCGCGAATGCCAGGACGGTTACCACGAGCGCCACGACAAGAATGCGCAGCCAATTCCTCGCAAGGCTTGCGAAGAGCTGCCTGAGATCGACGTCGACATCTGCGGCTGCGGATTGAACGGACATGCATCCTGCTCCGGTACTTAAACCACGTCGCATTGAATAGGTTCATGCGACGCGCTTTAAGCTCTTGTTTTCATGCATGGCGTTGTCCCAAAACCGCTGCGCACTTTGGGCGACATGCATTGGTCAGGATGCACCGTAAACAACTATGGTAACTCAGCCGTTAATATCGCGGTAAGTATCTGTTAGGTTTTACTCGCAAGCGGCAACAAAAGCATCAAAACCGGCCGTCTTTTTCTCGGTTGCCGCCGCTTCGACCGCCCGCCTTTACCGGCCATTAACCCTAACGGGATGATAACGCACCTCGACCCCCAGAGTTCGCCGCGGTGTAACAGCGGCCAGTCGAAGGTACATGTCCGGCAATGAAAAGCACTGCTTCCCTCTTCCGCGCGCTGCTCACCGTGTCGTTGCTTGCCGGCTGCTCCAGCTACCGGCCAGCGCCGGCCGCCTTTCATAAAATGCTCGACCAGCCCTATCGCCTCGGCGCCGGCGACCGGGTCCGCGTCACCGTGTTCGAGCAGGAAGGATTGACCAACGTCTACAGCGTCGACCAATCCGGTTACCTGTCCATCCCGCTCGTTGGCGCCGTACCGGCGCGCGGCCACACCGCACAGCAACTTGAAGGCGAGATCGCCGACAAATTACGCCAGGGTTACCTGCGCGATCCAGACGTTTCGGTCGAGATCGACCGCTACCGGCCGATCTTCATCATGGGTGAAGTCGGTGCCGCGGGCCAATACTCCTATGTTCCAGGCCTGACTGTACAAAAGGCGATTGCCATCGCCGGCGGTTTCAGCCCGCGCGCCAACCAGGAAAGCGTCGACATCACCCGCGACATCAACGGCAAGGTCATGACCGGTCGCGTGGCCACCTCCGACCCGCTTCTGCCCGGCGATACGGTCTACGTTCGCGAACGCCTGTTCTAGACGACGTGGCGGACACACTCAGGATCGTCCACTGCTTTCGCTCACCTGTCGGAGGGATTTTTCGTCACGTGCGCGACCTGACCGAGGCGCAGGTCGCCGCCGGGCATGCCGTCGGCATCGTCTGCGATTCGACGACGGGCGGCGATTTCGAGGAACATTTGTTCGAACAGATGAAGGGTATAATGGCGCTCGGCATCCATCGCACGCCAATGCAGCGGCATGTCGGACCGGGCGACCTCGCCTCGGCCTGGCGCACCTTCGGGATCATCAAGGAATTGCGGCCGGACGTGCTCCACGGGCACGGCGCCAAGGGTGGCGCCTATGCCCGCCTGTTCGGCTCATTGTTGCGGGTATCAAGGTCTCGCGTAGCCCGCCTTTATTCGCCTCACGGCGGCTCTCTTCATTATGACGAGACCACCGCCACGGGGACGCTGTTCTTCGCGCTCGAACGGTTCATGGCGCGCTTCACCGACTATCTTCTGTTTGTCTCCGACTATGAAAGGCAGACATATCGCAGGAAGGTCGGCGAACCGCCCATCCCGAACAACCTTGTCTACAACGGCCTGAGCGCCGCCGAGTTCGAGCCGGTGCGAACCGAGCTGAATGCGGCCGATGTCCTCTATATCGGCATGATGCGCGACCTCAAGGGACCGGACATCTTCATCGATGCGCTGGTCCTTGCGGGAACGCGGCTTGGCCGCCCGGTGAAAGCGGTGATGGTCGGCGACGGCGACGACCTGCCACGCTACCATGCGCAAGTGAAGCGGCTCGGGCTCGAAGACCATATGCGTTTCCTGCCGCCGATGCCGGCGCGCAAAGCCTTCGCACTGGCCGAACTGGTTATCGTGCCCTCGCGTGCGGAAGCCATGCCTTACATCGTTCTGGAAACGCTCGCCGCCGGCAAATCGATGATCGCCACCGCCGTCGGCGGCATCCCGGAAATCTTCGGCGCCGGTTCCTCTGCCCTGATCCGGCCTGACCCGCGCGAACTCGGCGACAAGATGAGCGCGGCGCTGGCCGACCTCAATGCCTACAGCAGCCTGATGCCCGACACCGCCGACCTCAAGACGCGATTCGGCGCCGACGTGATGGCCGCCGCGATCGAGACAGCCTATTTCGCCGCGCTCAAGCGGTAACGCAAAAAGGGCGCTAACCCCAAAGCTTCTCCAAAGCCACCTGTTGTTTCAAGGGTTTCTTAGCTCTCTTTTGCTATTCACCTGAGGGAAGCTTTGCGGATGCACCCATGAACGAGATCGATCCCGCACGCCGCTTTTCGATAGACGCGGTGCGCAAATTCGACGGCCCGGCCAGCGGCGATAACCTTGGCGGGATGAACGACGTCGCCCGTCAGGTCGCGTCGCAATACCGGCGCGATACCATGTCGCCGATCATGGTCAGCGGCGTCTTGCGCATGGTCGAATTCGCGCTCCTGTTCCTGTCGGGTCTCTGCGTCTATTTTTACTATGTCGGCTTCTTCAGCCACCTCGCCTGGCAATACCCGCTGACGATCGCCGCCGCCTCGTTCCTCGCAGTGGTGCTGCTCGACGTCACCGACTGCTACCAGGTCGTCTCGTTGATGCGGCCGCTCGCCAATTTCGGCCGTCTCCTGTTGGTCTGGGCCGGCACCTTCGCCTTGATGGCGCTGACGGCATTCGCCATGAAGATGTCGGAAGACTATTCGCGCCTGTTTTTCGGCACCTGGTTCGTCGTCGGCTTCATGCTGATCTTCGGCCTCAGGCTGCTGATGTCGAAGCTGATCCGGCGCTGGGCGCGCGACGGGCGCATGGAGCGCCGCGCCGTCATCGTCGGCGGCGGCACGGCGGCGGAAGTCCTGATCCGCTCCGTCGAAAAACAGCCCTACAACGACATCCGCATCTGCGGCATCTTCGACGACCGCGGCGACAAGCGCTCGCCACCCATCGTCGCCGGCTATCCGAAGCTCGGCACCGTTTCCGAGCTCATCGAGTTCGCCCGCATCGCCCGTATCGACATGCTGATCGTGTCGCTGCCGCTGACCGCCGAATCGCGCGTCCTGCAGCTTTTGAAGAAGCTGTGGGTGCTGCCCGTCGATATCCGGCTCTCGGCGCATTCGAACGCGCTGCAGTTCCGGCCGCGCGCCTATTCCTATATCGGCTCGGTGCCGATGCTCGATATCTTCGACAAGCCGATCAACGATTGGGATTCGGTCGCCAAGCGCGCCTTCGACATCGTCTTCTCGATCGTCGGCATCATCGTATTCTCGCCGGTCATGCTGGTGACCGCGATCGCCATCAAGCTCGACAGCAAGGGACCGGTGCTGTTCCACCAGAAGCGGCATGGCTTCAACAACGAGATCATCGAGGTCTACAAGTTCCGTTCGATGTACACGGACAAGGCGGACCCGACGGCCAAGCAGACGGTGACCAAGAACGACCCGCGCGTCACCCGCGTCGGCCGCTTCATCCGCAAGACCTCGATCGACGAGTTGCCGCAGTTCTTCAATTCGCTTTTCGGTTCGCTGTCGCTGGTCGGGCCGCGCCCGCATGCCATTGCCGCCCAGTCGCACAACCTTCTCTACAATGAGGTGGTCGACGGCTATTTCGCGCGCCACAAGGTCAAGCCCGGCGTTACCGGCTGGGCGCAGATCAATGGCTGGCGCGGCGAGATGGACACCAACGAGAAGATCCGCATGCGGACCGAATACGACCTCTATTACATCGAGAACTGGTCGCTGCTGTTCGATCTGAGGATTCTGTTCCTGACGCCGATCCGGCTGCTCAATACGGAAAATGCCTATTGAGCGCAGTCACGCATGGACTGCCGCCGGCCGTGGTCAACGCCAAGCTGATCGCGTTGATTGCGTCGGGCGCGGTTTTCCTCGGTGTCTTTCTGTCCGGCTTCGTCATCGCCGAGCCGGCGCCATACGACCTCTACATGGTCGGACTGATGGCAGTGTGGGGCTTGTTCGGCCTGCGCATATCGCGCGCGGCGGCGCCGCTGCTGGTGCTGCTGGTGGTCATGAACATCGGCGGCATGATCTCGATGACCCAGATGTCGGATATTGCCGGCACCCCGCTCTATCTCGCCGTGTCGCTGTTCCTTGCCTTCACCGCGGTGTTCTTTGCCTCGGTGACATCAGTCCAGCCCAATCTCTACCGGGTGATCTTCCTCGCATATGTGATGTCGGCCGTGCTGACCTCGCTGCTCGGCATAGCAGGCTATTTCCATGCCTTCCCGGGGGCGGAGATCTTCACCAAATACGACCGTGCCACCGGCGCCTTCCAGGATCCGAACGTGTTCGGGCCGTTCCTGGTGCTGCCCGGCATCTACCTGCTCTACCTCTTGCTGACAGGCCCTATCTCACGCATGCCCTTGCTGGCGCTGCCGCTGCTGATCATCACGGCCGGCATTTTCTTCTCCTTCTCGCGCGGCGCCTGGGGCATGTTCGGCATTTCGGCGATCCTGCTTACCGGCGCTCTGTTCCTGCAGAGCAACAGCGGCATGTTCCGGCTGCGTGTCGTCGTCATGACCATCGCCGCCATTTCGCTGCTGTTCATCGCGATGCTCGTCATCCTGCAGTTGCCGGGCGTTTCGGAGATGTTTTCCAGCCGCGCCCAGCTGGAACAGAGCTATGATACCGCCCGCCTCGGCCGTTTCGCCCGCTACACGATCGGTTTCCAGATGGCGCTGGAGCATCCACTCGGCATCGGCCCGCTCGTCTTCGGCACGATTTTCGGCGAGGACACACACGACATCTGGCTCAAAATGCTGATGGACTATGGCTGGCTCGGCTTCGTCTCGTTCCTGACGCTGACCTGCTGGACGATATCAGCCGGCTTCCGCATTCTCCTGCGCGACAGGCCGTGGCAGCCCTATCTTCTGTGCGCCTATGTCGCCTTCATTGGCAATATCGGACTGGGCACCTTCATCGACATCGATCACTGGCGCCATGTCTATCTGCAGCTCGGCCTGATCTGGGGCGCCATCGCGCTCGAATACCGCCATCAGCGGCAGTTGCGACCGGTGGCGCGGTCGGCACCGGCGGCTAAGGCATGATGGTTTTCAGGGGCAAGTCTAAGTTTTGAAATGGTCGGAGTGGCCGGATTCGAACCGACGACCCCTTGACCCCCAGTCAAGTGCGCTACCGGGCTGCGCTACACTCCGGACCGGTCGCGATGTATCGTGATAACCCGGTTCGGGTCAACCGAATTCGGCGGCCGTCACGCCAGTGCCCGGCATGGTGGATTTGAAGTTCCTGCTCTGTTGGACGTCGTCAGCATTCAGGAACTTCAAATCCAGAATCACACTCGTTTGTCTGGCTGGATGGTCTTGTGGTGCTGCTATCAGACGGGTCGTCGATTTTCCACGGATTGCGTCAGCACGGCTGTATTGATCAGCGCATTTTCCGGAAGCCGAAGCGCGGAGGCTATTCGCCGAAGCTTCGACGGATCGGCATTCTTGCCGTTCTCGATGTCCGCGATTTCATCGATTGCCAGGCCGCACGTCAGAGACAGCTCTTCCATGCTGTATCCCCTGGTTTCTCGTATGGCCCTGAGGGCGCTGTGGTCGGGGGCAGCTTCGGTCGCCGACAGTTCGGAAAAAGCTTCGCTTGTTGCTATTTGGGGCATTTGGCAACTCCGTGGATTTAAAGAGTTTGATCAAATCAAGAAGTTGCCTGAGACGGCGCAGAGAATGCCCTCTCGATGGTGATTTGCCAAGCGCCAAAGATGCCGTCACGGCATCGTGATTCCGATCGGCGCAGCCCGGCACAGGCCTCGGCGGCACCGGCACGGGACCGTTATCCCGATCGGGTTCTTTGACTGGCCGATCGCCGAATTGTTCGACGGTTCTAAGCCGCTCCCTTGTTAAGCGGCTGTCGCTGGCCCGTCAGCCGTTTTGAACGGATCGAATCAGCGGCGGGGAGCTTGACCCAAGCGGAGAACGCGTCAGGGGGCTGCGAATATTTTTGAACCGACGCGTGAACCTTTCCTCTCCGGGCCGCACCAAGACGGTATGGACGCCACAAAGGCAGTCCCCAACCAGAAGGACGCCCTGACGGCGATCCTCGATCCAGAGAAGGAAATGCTCAAATGACTGATATTTCGAACTTCAAGCGCCTTTCGCTCGCCGCTGCCATTGTCGTCTCGGCCTTCGGCTCCATTTCAGTTCCGAATCGGCCGTCGCCAACGGCACACATCCGAGCGGCGGCGGCGCGGTTTGTAAAGGCACGGGTCACTGTCTGGTGCTGCAGCTCGACTGCAAGGGTACATACACGGATGCCACCGACCCCAACGGCACCGTCTACGGCAAATGCAGCCAGACCGCGCAGGTCAGCCCGAAGAACAAGCTCAAGCTCGCGCGCTGATCGACTGTTCTCAACGAAATGGCGGGCGGTCATCGCCGCCATTTTCCTGCCTCAACGTGCCGATCTCGATCTCGTTCGCGACGTTTTCTGCTGGCGGCTGAGGAACAGGCTTGCGACGAGCCCGACCACAACCAGCCCGACAGCAGCCGCTGTCGCCGGGTGATCGCGGGCTGTCTTTTCTATCACCCTGCTATGCCTCCTGATCGCAGGCAGAGCCTCACTGAAGCGCTCGGCAAGATCCGAATAGTAATCCGAGGCGGTGTCACGCCCGTCCTCGTAATAGGCGCTGCCGCGCCGGGACACAGCTTTCCTTAACGCCGCCAGTTCCCTGGAGAGGGCTGCGACCTGCTTTTCAAGATCGATGTCGGACAGAGTCGAAAATGATACCATGATATGCTTCCTTCCTTTGCGAAAAAGGAACGCATGATTTCGGAAGCAGTTCCGGTTTCTGACGGCGGTCGGTCGGTCCTTAGAGCGCGTCGCGTCTGAAGGGGTTCATGCAACCCCCTTTTAAGTTCCTAGTTTATGCATGTCGTTATTCCAAAACCGCTGCACAGCCTCGGGGTCAGGCCCAGGGTCAGGCCCGAGGGTGTGCTTTTGGGCGATATCAGCGCACCTGATCGAGCAGACGCTTGCATTCCAGAAGATCGAACAGGGCCTCCTGCAGCAAGGCGCGATTGTCGCGCGAGAGTTTCGACGTGCCTGGCTGCACCGGGCCTTCGTCGTCGGTCTTGCCGAGGCCGAAAAAGCGCCGGCTGGGTTTCACCTTGGGCTCGCCAACTAGCATCTCGTCATCGGCGCCGCGCGGCTGGGCCGCTGGCGTCAGCGGCACCGCATCGGCCTGCCGGCGTTGCGAGATCGCCTCGACGGCCGCCATGTCGCCACTGCCGATGGCGACGAGGAAATGGTTGCCGTTCTCGCGCAGCAGCTTCTGCACGCCCTTGATCGTATAGCCCTGGTCGTAGAGCATGTGGCGGATGCCCTTGATCAGTTCGACATCCTGCGGCCGGTAGTAGCGGCGGCCGCCGCCGCGCTTCATCGGCTTGATCTGGTTGAAACGGGTTTCCCAGAAACGCAGCACATGCTGCGGCAGGTCGAGATCTTCTGCGACCTCACTGATGGTGCGGAAAGCATCGGGGCTCTTGTCCATGGGCGAAATCCTCACGCTGGAGCATGATCCCGAAAATTGGGAAGCGGTTTTCGGGCAAGATCACGCTCAACAAAGAGTCATTCCGATCCGGCTTGTTCCGCCGAATCGGGCCTTATTTCAGCGGTTTATGAAACAATATTCAAGCCCGGCGTCAAAGGGGGCGACCGTTTTCAACCGGGCTTTTGAAGCGCAGGCGCTATTTGCTGCCCTTGGCCTTGCTGTTCTGGTGGGCGCGCAGGATACGGTTCTTCAGCACATTCGACGATTTGAAGGTCATCACGCGGCGCGGCAGGATCGGCACTTCCTCGCCGGTTTTCGGATTGCGCCCGATGCGCTCGTTCTTGGAGCGGACATGGAACGTCGCGAACGACGACAATTTCACCGTCTCACCGCGAACGATCGCTTCGCAAATCTCGTCCAGAACCGCTTCGACGAGCTCGGCCGATTCAGTGCGCGACAAGCCAACCTTGCGATAAACGGCTTCAGCAAGATCGGCGCGCGTAAGTGTCTTTCCCCCCATGCGAACCGTCCCCATCAGCTCAAAAACATAACTCTATACAAGCAAAGATAGAGCCTAAGTAATTGATCCGGCAAGGTCAAGGACCGAACCTGTCAGTTCGGCACTTACCAGCGAACCAAAACCGCGCCCCAGGTGAAGCCCCCGCCCATCGCCTCGATTAGCACCAGATCGCCCTTCTTGATACGGCCGTCGGCGACCGCCACCGACAGAGCCAGCGGCACTGAGGCAGCCGAGGTGTTGCCGTGCAAATCGACGGTCACCACCACCTTATGTTCTGCTATCCCGAGCTTCTTGGCGGAAGCGTCGATAATCCGCTTATTGGCCTGATGCGGCACGAACCAGTCGAGATCCTCAGCGGTGATGCTGGCAGCTGAGAACGTCGCCTCGATGACATCGGTGATCATGCCGACGGCGTGCTTGAACACTTCGCGGCCTTCCATCCTGAGATGCCCCACCGTTCCGGTGGTCGACGGTCCACCATCGACGAACAGCTTGTCCTTGTGGGCCCCGTCGGAGCGCAGGCTGGCCGCCAGCACGCCGTGGTCGGCAATGCTGCCCGCTCCCTCTCCTGCTTCCAGCACCATCGCGCCGGCGCCGTCGCCAAACAGCACGCAGGTCGAGCGGTCGCTCCAGTCGAGGATGCGCGAGAAGGTTTCCGAGCCGATCACCAGCACGCGTTTGGCCAGACCGCCGCGGATATAGAGGTCGGCGGTCGTCACGGCATAGACGAAGCCCGAGCACACCGCCTGCATGTCGAAGGCGAAGCCATGATGCATGCCGAGCCGGTTCTGGATGTCGACGGCGGTCGCCGGAAAGGTGTTGTTGGGAGTCGAGGTCGCCAGCACGATCAGGTCGATATCGGCCGGCGTCAGGCCAGCATTGTCGAGGGCTGCGCGCGCCGCCGCCTCGCCGAGCGAAGCCGTCGTCTCGTCGTCGGCCGCGATATGGCGCTGGCGGATGCCGGTGCGCTGGGCGATCCATTCATCCGACGTCTCGACCATGCCTTCGAAATCGGCATTCTTCATGATGCGGCGGGGCAGCGCGGCGCCTGTGCCGCGCACGACTGATCTGATCAAGGCTCTTTCCTATTCCTCTGCGTCGGCAACGACGTCGGATTTCCGAGTTGTCTGGGCATGCGGATTGCGCGCATGGAACAGGTCGAGATCGGCTTCGATGCGATCGAGCAGATTGTTGCGCACCATGTCGTAGCCAAGCTCGATGGCCGCCGCGAAGCCGTCCGAATCGGCCCCGCCATGGCTTTTCACCACGATGCCGTTCAGACCCAGGAAAACACCGCCATTGGAGCGGCCGACATCCATTTTTTCGCGCAGGCGATCGAAGGCGCCTTTGGCGAATATATAGCCGATCCTGGCCATCAGCGTCCGGTCCATCGCGGCACGCAGATAACCGGCGATCTGTCGTACCGTGCCTTCCGCCGTCTTCAGCGCGATGTTGCCGGCAAATCCTTCGGTGACGACCACGTCGACCGTGCCCTTGCCGATGTCGTCGCCCTCGACGAAACCATGGTAGTTCATCGAGGCCATGTTGGCCTCGCGCAACATGCGGCCCGCTTCCTTGACCTCTTCCTGGCCCTTGATCTCCTCGACGCCGACATTGAGCAGGCCGACGCTCGGCCGTTCGATGCCGAAAACCGAGCGCGCCATTCCAGTGCCCAGAATGGCAAAATCAACCAGTTGATGCGCATCCGCGCCGATGGTGGCGCCGACGTCCAGCACCACGCTTTCGCCGCGCAATGTCGGCCAGAGCGCCGCGATCGCCGGCCGGTCGATGGTCGCCATGGTGCGAAGGCAGAACCTCGACATCGCCATCAGCGCGCCGGTGTTGCCGGCCGAGATACAGGCGTCGGCAGTACCTGCCTTGACCGCCTCGACCGCTTTCCACATCGACGACTTCCAGCGGCCATGGCGCAGCGCCTGGCTCGGCTTGTCGTCCATCCTGACTGCTATCTCACAGTGAATGAACTCGCACACTTCCGCCAGCTTGGGGAGTTTTGCGAGTTCGGGGCGCACCGCCTCCTCGCGACCATAGATGACGAAGCGGATGTCGGGACGCCGGGTCGCGACCGTCATGAGCGCCGGGATGACCACGCTTGGTCCGTGATCGCCACCCATGGCATCGATGGAAATCCTGATCACGCGGTGTTCATCTCACAGTTTGCTTGAGCGAGCGCCTGGCGCTGGCAACGGTTTTGGGGCTCGCGAAGGTTCGGCGAAAATAGCGTTTTTGGGCTGCCGCACAACCGGCTTTCTCCGATTGGATCGGGTTTTCAGGATTTTCCCAGCAGAGAACGCAGCTTTTGCTGGAATTCGCTTTCCGCAGTCCCGGCATCGTCGGCAGCCTCCACTGAAACGCCTTGCTTGCGCGGATAGGGATCGATCGCCAACCCAAAGAACTGTTCGGCGAGCGCCCCGACATCGATCGTATTGCCGGAAAATGTTTCCGGGCTGTCCGGCCCTTCGGCATCGAGCATTATCTCGCCGCCGCCCTCGAAACCCTGCCGCCCGAGCTTGGACTGCTCCGGCAGGAACAGTCCGTCGACCGCCTCGTCGATATGCGCCTCGACCGGGTCGAGGGTGACGATGCAGGCCTGGGTGATATCGGCCTCGACGCGGCCGCTGACCTTGACGCCGTTGCGCTTCCATGGCGTCACCAGCAGTTCGGCACGGTAGTTCTCGACCGAGAGCAAATCGTGCTCGCCCGCCAGCGCGGCGCGCTGCGCGGCGTCGGCCTCGATCACCACCGGCAGTCCCTTTTGCGGCAGCCGGGCGACATTGGCCACGAAGGACACGGGGCTCTGGGAATCGGCGTGTTTCATCTTTTCCTTAGATAGTCTTGGGGACGGGGAATGCCACCGTGCCGGAAACAATCGATTCTGTCGGCTGTTGCGCGAGTCGCCTGGAGACATCGGCGACGTAGCCGGCCAGATGCGTTGCTTGTGGCCAGGTGCCGGCATCGGGCCTGACATTGCGGGCAAGGGCAGCGACGAGTGCATCATGGTCGTTTCGTTCCAGCGCATCGTCATAGGCGGCGGTGCGGCCATAGAACATCTTCGCCAGTTTCTTCATGCGCTTCGGCACGCCGACGTCGCCGATGCCCAGTTCCCGCAGCGAATGCTCGACATCCATGAAGAATTCGTCGATCAGCACCTGCGCGACCTCCCCGGCAACACCGCCCTCGCCGCGCAGCCGGTGCTGGAACAGGAACATGTGCAGCGACAGCATCTCGAAGCGGCCAAGCGGCGTGTCCGGTACATTCCAGTCGGAATAAAACACGGTTTGCCGCGCCGCTGCCACGATTTGTGCGTAAAGCGCCTCGGTGATAGCGCGGTTGGCGTGACGTTCGCGACCAAAAAGGCGCTGGAACATTGAGGGTGGTCTCCCGGGGACCGTTTGTTGAATTGGCCTTGTTGCATCGGCGAGCAAGCTGGTTTACCGGTTTTGCGGCCCAGCGCAAGTTGCGGCCAGCTAATGGAGTTGTAGTTGCGCGCGCTGAAATTCAAGTCGACTTTTCTGACCAGGTCCGCTTTGCCCAAGTCCGCCGGCGCGATCTCGCTGCTGGTGGTTGCTTCGGCGCTGTCCGCCTGCAACTCGTCGAAGATGATCGGTGATCTCAATCCGAGCGAGACGCTGACGCAGGGCTACGTCATCGACCAGCAGGCAATCGATCTGGTGCCGGTCGGCTCGAGCCGCGAACAGGTGCTTCTGGCGCTCGGCACGCCGTCGACGAAGGCGACTTTCGACAACGAGGCCTTCTACTACATCTCGCAGACGCGCAAGCGTTACGTCGCCTTCGACAAGCCGAGGCTAGTCGACCAGAAGGTGCTGGCGGTCTATTTCGGCGAGGACGGGCGCGTTACCCAGATCGCCAATTACGGCTTGAAGGACGGCAAGGTGTTCGACTTCATCTCGCGGACCACGCCGACCGGCGGCAAGGACCAGAACTTCCTCAGCCAGATCATCAACGGCGCCAGCAAGCTGGCGCCCGGCCTCCCCGGTGGCGGCGGCAGCTCGCTTGGCGGCACCTGATCCATCCCGACAGAATCGGCTTCTCATCCTTTCCTTTTGCTTCCCTGGAAGCAGCAACATCTCAGGCGACCGAAAACCCGCGGGAGCGATCCTGCGGGTTTTTGTTTTGAGACAGCAGCTATTGTCGCAGGCTGCGGGCCCAAGACGACTTGAACGCGTTGTTCGACCCGTCACGGGCGTCAATGCCCTATGCTGGACGTCCAAAATAGAAGAACCCGCGGGATCGCTCCCGCGGGTTCGGTTCTGGATTTCGGGCCCGGAAGGGCCGAGCGGCCTCAGCCGTGCGCGAGCACGGCCAGCAGCAGCAGGGCGACGATGTTGGTGATCTTGATCGCCGGGTTGACTGCCGGGCCGGCGGTGTCCTTGTAGGGATCGCCGACCGTGTCGCCGGTCACCGAAGCCTTGTGTGCCTCGGAACCTTTGAGGTGCTTGACGCCGTTCTTGTCGGTGAAGCCGTCCTCGAACGATTTTTTCGCGTTGTCCCAGGCGCCGCCACCAGAGGTCATCGAGATGGCGACGAACAGGCCGTTGACGATGACGCCGAGCAGCGAAGCGCCAAGCGCCGCAAAGGCGGACGCCTTCGAGCCCGAGATCAGCAGCACGCCGAAATACACGACCAGCGGCGCCAGCACCGGCAGCAGCGAGGGAATGATCATTTCCCGGATCGCCGCCTTGGTCAGAAGATCGACCGCTCGCGCATAGTTCGGCTTCGATGTGCCGGCCATGATGCCCGGATCCTCGCGGAACTGCTTGCGCACCTCCTCGACGATGGCGCCAGCCGCACGGCCGACGGCGGTCATGGCGATGCCGCCGAACAGATACGGAATCAGACCGCCGAAGATCAGGCCGGCGACGACGTAAGGGTTGGAGAGGTCGAAAGAGACTTCGCCCATGCCCTGGAAGTAAGGATATTTGTCGCTATTGGCGGCAAAGAACTTCAGGTCGTTGGAGTAGGCCGCAAACAGCACCAGCGCGCCAAGGCCGGCCGAGCCGATGGCGTAACCCTTGGTCACCGCCTTGGTGGTGTTGCCGACGGCGTCGAGCGCATCGGTGGACTGGCGCACTTCCTTGGGCAAGCCGGCCATTTCGGCAATGCCGCCGGCATTGTCAGTGACCGGGCCGAAGGCGTCGAGCGCAACGATCATGCCGGCAAGGCCGAGCATCGTGGTGACTGCGATCGCCGTGCCGTAGAGGCCGGCGAGCTGGTAGGTGGATATGATGCCGCCGACGATGACGATCGCCGGAAGCGCCGTCGATTCCAGCGACACCGCAAGACCCTGGATGACGTTGGTGCCGTGACCGGTGACCGAAGCCTGGGCGATCGAGTTCACCGGGCGCTTGTCGGTGCCGGTATAGTATTCGGTGATCACCACGATGAGGCCGGTCACCACGAGACCGATCAGACCGCAGATGAACAGGTTCGTGCCGGTGATGGCCATGCCGGCGACAGTTCCGATCTCGCCCCAGCCCAGCGTTGCCGAGGTGGCGACGCCGAGGCCGCCGATCGACAGCAGACCGGTGACGATCAGGCCTTTATAGAGCGCGCCCATGATCGAGCCGTTGGAGCCAAGCTTGACGAAAAAAGTGCCGACAATGGAGGTCAGGATGCAGGCGCCGCAGATGGCCAGCGGATAGAGCATCGTGGCGCTGAGAACAGCGGTGCCGCCGAAGAAGATGGCGGCGAGGACCATGGTGGCGACCACGGTCACCGCATAGGTCTCGAACAGGTCGGCGGCCATGCCGGCGCAGTCGCCGACATTGTCGCCGACATTGTCGGCGATGGTGGCCGGATTGCGTGGATCGTCTTCGGGAATGCCGGCTTCGACCTTGCCGACGAGATCGCCGCCGACGTCGGCGCCCTTGGTGAAGATGCCGCCGCCGAGACGGGCGAAGATCGAGATCAGCGAGGCGCCGAAGCCGAGCGAAACCAGCGAGTCGATGACGATGCGGTCGTTGGGCTGAAGGCCCATGAATTGCGTGAGGATCAGGTAGTAGATCGAGACGCCGAGCAGGGCCAGGCCAGCAACCAGCATGCCGGTGATGGCGCCCGACTTGAAGGCGATCTCGAGGCCGGCAGCGAGGCTGTTGGAAGCCGCCTGCGCGGTGCGGACATTAGCGCGCACCGAGACGTGCATGCCGATGAAGCCGGCAGCGCCCGACAGAACGGCGCCGATCAGGAAGCCGATGGCGGCGGTGATCGAAAGCAGCCACCAGGCTAGCAGCAGGACCACGACGCCGACTATGGCGATGGTGGTGTACTGGCGCGCCAGATAGGCCTGCGCGCCTTCGCGGATGGCCGCGGAAATTTCCTGCATGCGTGCATTGCCCTGATCGGCCGCGAGGACCGAACGTGTCGCCCAGATGGCGTAAAGGACTGAAAGCAGACCGCAGGCGATGACAGCTGAAATTATGGTCATTGCCGGATTTTCCTCGCTTGATGACCCAAAAGAACCCCTCCCTGGGCCGTTGAGACAGCGGAGCGGATTCCGCGCGCGGAATCCGCTCCCTTCGCACCGGCTTATGCGAAACAGGGTTGCGAACGTCAAGATATTGTTCGGTTTTTGCCCGGCTTTCGCCCAAAAGCTATGGCGGCAACACGCTCGTCGGCGCCGCCGCCCAATTAGATCGATTGAAATTGGCTTGCGGTCATTCAGCCTTTGCGTAGGTCGCCGTTCGGCTGGACGACGAAGATCAGCACCGCCAGCATGGTCATGTAGAACATGAACGCCTTCTGCTGGCCGTTCCAGATGTTGGACTGCCACACCCGTCGCGAGCCTGATCAGACAGGAGAACTTGCAGATCAGCGCTCATGCAGCTTTGCAAATACCGGCGGGCAGCCTATCTTCAGGTTGGAATTGGAGCATGACTCATGAAGTTCAAGGCGATCATTCACGAAGCCGAAGAAGGTGGTTACTGGGCCGAAGTGCCGGCAATTCCCGGCTGCGCGACCCAGGGTGAAACCTTGGACGAACTTGTCGAGAACTTGCGTGAAGCGATCGAAGGCTGCCTCTCGGTAGAGCCGTTATCTTTCACTTCAGAACCCGGCCGAGTCATGGAAATCGCTGTTTGAAGTCCATTTCCGGCAAGGAGCTTGCGCGTGCCATTGAGCGGCAAGGCTGGAAGCTTTTGCGTGTTGCCGGCAGTCATCACATCTACGGCAAGGAAGGCAGCATCGTGCGCCTTTCGATCCCGATTCACGGCAACAGGCCGCTCAAAACAGGGCTCTTGCGACATCTCTTGGCGCTGGCCGAGATGAGCGAACGCGATATCTGAGTTTTGGTGACTACGCCGTCTCCTGCCCCATGCGGCGCGCGGTGTAGCGCTCGATCGCCGACAGCCCGTCATAGATCAGCACGGCAAGGGCAGCGACGATCAGGCCGCCCTGCAGGACGAAGGCGAGGTTGTTCGACAACAGACCGGCGATGATCACCTCGCCCAGCGTCCTGGCCGCCACGGTCGAGCCGATCGTCGCGGTGGCGAGGCTGATGACCACCGACAGCCGAATACCGCCGAGAATGATCGGCGCGCTGAGCGGCAGCTCGACCTTGACCAGCCTTTGCCAGCCGGTCATGCCGGCGCCGCGCGCCGCCTCGACCACATTGACAGGCAGCGTCGTCAGCCCGGTCAGCGCGTTCTCGAAGATCGGCAGCAGGCCGTAGAGAAACAGCGCGATCAGCGTCGGCTTCTCGCCGAAGCCGACCGCCGGCACGGCAAGCGCCAGCACCGCCACCGGCGGAAAGGTCTGGCCGATATTGACCAAGCTGCGCGACAGCGGCAGGAATTCGACGCCGGCCGGCCTGGTGACCAGGATGGCAAGCGCCACGGCAACGCTGGTCGCCGCCACCGTCGCGATCAGCACGGTCCTCAGATGCAGCAGCGTCAGCGTCAAAAGGCTGCCCTGATTGTAGATTGCCGGCGCGTTGTTCTCGGTCAGCGGCTTCAGCAGCGGCTCGAACCAGCCGGGATTGGTCACGAAGGCAATGAGCAACACCCCTAGGACAAGCCTGAACAGCGACGGAAGCCAGGCTTTTACGCTGGCCTCTTTCATGCCGGCCTCGCGGCGCGTCTCACCAGCCCGTCCACGGTCACGCGACCGAGCGGCTTGCCGTCGGCGCCTTTCACCGGCAGCGCCGGGCGTCCCGACCAGAGGAGTTCGGCCAGCGCATCACGCTGGCTGGCGTCGTCGGGGATAGCCTCGCCTTCGGCGGCGCCCTTCTCGACCGCGTCGCGGACGCGGCCAAGCGACAGCAGCCTGAACGGTTTTTCGCTGGCGCCGACCAGGGTCTCGACGAAGGCGCTGGCCGGCTTCGCCAGGATCTCGGCGGGCTTGGCATATTGCACCAGCTTGCCGGCATCCATCACCGCGATCTTGTCGCCCATATGCACCGCCTCTTCCATGTCATGGGTGACGAGGATGATGGTGGTGCCGAAGCGCTTCTGGATCGCCAGAAGATCCTCCTGCGCCTTGTTGCGGATGATCGGGTCGAGCGCGCCGAACGGCTCGTCCATCAACAGCACGTTCGGCTCCGCGGCAAGCGCCCGAGCGACGCCGACGCGCTGCTGCTGGCCGCCGGAGAGCTCGTGCGGATAGCGTGGCCCGAACGCCTCCGGATCGAGCTGGTAGAGCGTCATTAACTCGTCGACACGGCGCTTGATACGGGCCGCGTCCCAGCCGAGCAGCACCGGCACGGTGGCGATGTTCTGCGCCACCGTGCGATGCGGAAACAGTCCATGGCCCTGGATGGCGTAGCCGATGCTGCGACGCAGCTGGTAGCCGGGCAGCGAGCGGTTGTCGGCGCCGTCGAGCCTGATCACGCCCGCGGTCGGCTCGATCAGCCGGTTGATCATGCGAAGCAGCGTCGTCTTGCCGGAGCCTGAGGTGCCGACAATGACGGCGATGGTGCGCGGCTCGATCACCATCGACAGGTCGTCGACTACCGCTGTCGCGTCGTAGCGCTTGGTAATGCCTTCGATCTCGATCATGCCGGTTGCGCCTCGCGTCTCTTGGTGGAGGTCATTTCGATCACCGCGTCAAGGATGATCGCGGCGGCAAAGGCCATAGCCACCGTCGGCACGGCGCCGAGCAGCACCAGGTCCATCGCCGTCTGGCCAACGCCCTGGAACACGAACACGCCGAAGCCGCCGCCGCCGATCAGCGCGGCAATGGTGGCAAGGCCGATGTTCTGGACCAGCACGATGCGGATGCCGGTGAGGATCACCGGGAAGGCCAACGGAAATTCGACGCCGAACAGGCGCTGACGCTCGGTCATGCCCATGCCGCGCGCCGCCTCGTTTGCCGCGCGCGGCACCCCGGCAAGCCCGACCACGGTGTTGGCCACCACCGGCAGCAGCGAATAGAGGAACAGGGCGACGAAAGCGGGTGCGGTGCCGATGCCGCGAATGCCGAGGGAGGCAGCGCCGGGCACATGCGTTGCAACCCAGCCGAGCGGCGCGATCAAAAGGCCGAACAGCGCGATCGAGGGAATGGTCTGGATGATGTTCAGCACGTTGAGCACGCCGGCCCGCAATTTTTCGATGCGGTGGCAGAGGATGCCGAGCGGCAGGCCTGATAGCACTGCTGCCGCCAGCGAGCCCAGCGCCAGCGTCACATGCTTGGAGCCTTCCGCCCAGAAACTGTCGGCACGGTTGGCATATTCCTTCAGGATCGACAGACTGTTCCAGCTTCCCGAGACCAGCAGCAGGCCGATGGCCAGAGCTGCGACGACGAGCACGCCGATCCGCCCCGATGGTGACAGGTTCAACCTTGTCAGCACATCGGCGAGCAAAAGCGTAAAGGCGAAGATGAGCAGCCAGAAACCGGAGGCCGGCGAGATGCGGGCAAAGGTGTTGCCCTCAGGCGTCAGGAAGCTGCCGGCGATACCGATCAGCAGCGCCAGTGCTGCAAGCGCGACCACACTGGCGGCCAGGCGCAGGATCAGCGGCGTCTTCAACAGCGCGATGAGCGCCGCGGCGACGACGATCGCCAGCAGCAGCGGGCCTGCCGCCGCAGGCAGAGCCTCGAGGATCGAGCGTGCCTCGCCGGGTACGATGCGGTTTGCGCGAAAAGTGGCGAAGGGCGCCGCGAAGGCGGCATAGGCAACGATCGCGGCGATGACCACGCCGAGCTTGTCGAAGCGGACGGTCATGGCTGTTCCCCAAGAGATGGAACTAGCGCCTTCACAGACAGCAGCCGTTCTTTGGAGATTTGCGAAAGCCGGGGCGAAATCCGATCTCCCCCGCAAGGGGGGAGATTGGCAGTTCCGCCGACCGCACTCTCTTGAGGCCATCGAGGGGGAGATGGCCGGCAGGCCGGAGGGGGGTGCCGCGCACCGATGTCACGATTTCAGGAACGGCCTACTTCAAAAATCCGTTCTTCTTCAAAAAGTCTTCGGCGACGCCCTTGACCGGCTCGCCGCCGACCTGCACGCGGCCGTTCAACTCCTGCAGGGTGACGAGGTCGAGCTTGGCGAACACCGGCTTCAGCAGCGTCTCGATTTCCGGATGCTCCTTCAGCACCGCCTCGCGGATGATCGGCGCCGGCTGGTAGACCGGCTGCACGCCCTTGTCGTCTTCGAGCACGATCAGGCCGGACGGCGCGATGCCGCCATCGGTGCCGTAGACCATGGCGGCGTTAGCGCCGTTGGTCTGGTTCGCCGCAGCAGCGATGGTCGCCGCCGTGTCGCCGCCGGACAGCGTGATCAGCTGGTCCGGCTTAAGCGTGAAGCCATAGGTGGTCTGGAAAGCCGGCAGCGCGGCAGCCGAATTGACGAATTCGGCCGAGGCCGCCAGCACCACCTGGCCGCCGCCGGAGACATATTTGCCGAAGTCGGACAACGTCGCCAGCTTGTTGGTCTCAGCGACATCCTTGCGCAGCGCGATCGCCCAAGTGTTGTTGGCCGGCGACGGCGACAGCCAGACGATCTTGTTGGCGTCGTAGTCGAGCTTTTTGGCCATTTCATAGCCCTTGGCGGCGTCCTTCCACACGGGATCGTCGGCCTTTTCGAAGAAGAAGGCGGCATTGCCGGTGTATTCCGGGTAGATGTCGATCTCGCCGGCGGTGATCGCCTTGCGCACCACAGGAGTGCCGCCGAGCTGGATGCGGTCGGTGGTCTGGATGTTGTTGGCGTTCAGCACCAGCTGGATGATGTTGCCGAGCACGCCGCCTTCGGTGTCGATCTTCGACGACACGACCACCTGAGCGCTCGCCGAGGCTGCGGTGATGCCGAGCGCCACAGCCGCGCCGGCCAGAACCTTGACTGAAAACATTTCACAAATCCCTTGCTGAGAACCGGACTACGGCTGCCGCATATAAGCATGGCTTCAATGCCCCGTCGGAGTACACGGTTTCATAAGAAGGGTGATGGGCGCAATAATTTTGTTCGGATGCGGGTGAGCCCGCCGGTGCCTCGTCCCGACAACGTCATGTCACTACAGCGCCGCCCGTCCGCTTGGACGCGCAAAGGACGCTGTAGCACTTTTGCTTTTGCGCATGATCCTTTTCGAACCTTCGGTTCGGGGTCATGCGCTGGTCGGCCGTACGCTTGTCATCTTCAACACGCTCAGTGCCACGAAGCACAGAACCGTCACCGGGAAGATGATCCAGTTCAGCAACTCCCAGCCCCAGGCATTGTAGACCGCGCCCGACATCAGCGAGGCGAAAGCGACGGAGCCGAACAGGACGAAGTCGTGAAAACCCTGGACCTTGCTCTTTTCGGATGGCCGGTAGCTGTCGGCGACCATGGCGGTGGCGCCGATGAAGCCGAAATTCCAGCCAAGGCCGAGCAGGATCAGCGCCGTCCAGAACTGCCACAGTGCCAGGCCTGACAGCGCCACCACGGCGCAGCCGATCAGCAGCACAAGTCCGGTTGCGACAATCCGTTCGGCGCCGAAGCGATAGATCAGCGAGCCGGTGAAGAAACTCGGCGCGAACATCGCCATGACATGCCAGGAAATGCCGAGCGTGGCATCGTCGGTCGACAAGCCGCAGCCGACCATAGCGAGTGGTGCGCCGGTCATGACGAAGCTCATCAGCGCGTAGCTGCCGACGGCACAAAACAGCGCCGCCACAAAGCGCGGCCTGGTCACGATCTCGGCGAGCGGCCGCGCGTCGCTGTCGGCGATTTCCGCTTTGCCCGTCGCCTTGGCAGGGATGCGCAGGAGCGACAGGATGGCGGCGCCGACCGCCGCCAGCACCAGGATTGAGGCGAACGAGCCGGCAAACATCACCGGTGCAAACAATTCGCGGGTGAAGATGACGATCTGCGGCCCGAGTATGGCGGTGACGATGCCGCCGGCCAGGACGAAGGAGATGGCGCGCGCCTTGAATTCAGACGGCGCGTTGTCGGCGGCGGCGAAACGGAATTGCTGGACGAAGGCACCGCCGATGCCGATCACCAACAGGCCGAAGGCAAACAGCCAAAAGCTGGCCTGGAATAGCGCCAACGTGGCGACCAGACCGCCGAGCGCGGTGACGATCGTGCCGGTCATGAAGCCGTCGCGCTGGCCGAGCCGGCGGATGATGGCTGCTGCCGGCAGGGCGCCGAGCGCCACGCCGACGTTGAAGCCGGTGATCGGTGCGGTCGCCAGCGACTTGTCGGAACCGAGCAGATAATGTCCGGCCAACCCACCCACGGAAATGGCGATGGGTGCGGCCGAACCGATGATCGCTTGCGAAGCGGCAAGGATGAGCGCCGTGCGGCGCGCTTCCCTGCCAGCCTCGGCGATAGCGACGGCCGTCATGAAGCGTCCTTGCCGCGCCCCTCGCCGCGCACCCGGCGCGACACGCGATCGAGCACCGCGTTGACCAGCTTCGGCTCATCTTCTTCGTAAAACGCCTTGGCGATATCGACATATTCCGAAACGATGACAGCCACCGGTACGTCCTCTCGCTTCATCAGTTCGTAGACGCCGGCGCGCAATATGGCGCGCAGGGTCGAATCGAGCCTGGACAACGGCCAGTCCTCGGTCAGCGCCTGGCGGATGATCGGATCAATGGTCTTCTGGTTCTCGACGACGCCGGCAAGGATGGCGCGAAACCATTGTGCGTCGGCCTCGCGATAGAGCGCGCCGTCGACTTCCTTGCCAAGCCTGAACGCCTCGTATTCGGCGGTGATCTCGAAGACGCCGCTGCCGGCCACATCCATCTGGTAGAGCGCCTGCACGGCGGCCAGACGGGCAGCACCGCGCTTGTTGGCGTGGCGCACCGCGGGCTGGCCGGGTGATGCGGGTTCGCTCATGATCGCTCCCCCAACTGTTGCTTGAGGGCAATCATAGTCAGCGCCGCACGCGCCGCAAAGCCGCCCTTGTCGCCTTCCAAACGCCTGGCCCGCGTCCACGCCTGCTCGTCGTTTTCGGTGGTCAGGATGCCGTTGCCGATGCAGACCGCTTCCTGCACGGAGAGATCCATCAGGGCACGGCTGGATTCATTGGCGACGATGTCGAAATGATAGGTGTCACCGCGCACGACGGTGCCAAGGGCGACAAAACCGTCATAACTCGGCCCGCCTTCGGCGGCGCCGTCGAGCGCGAAGGAAATCACCGCGGGAATTTCGAGAGAACCCGGAACGGTAACGACATCGTATGTCGCGCCCGCTTCGTCGAGCGCGCCTGTCGCGCCTTCGAGCAGCGCGTCGGCAAGATCGTCATGGAAGCGTGCCTCGATGACAAGAAGGTGGGCCTTCTTCTTCGGGCGAATGAACGCTTTGCCGTGTTGGGATGTGCCAGCCATAGATGTCTCCGGGATCGCCGGTGACTTAGGCCGAAGCCGGTTTGATCGCAAGCAGAAGATTGGTGGAAGTTATCTCCTGAGCGGCAATGCACGGCTAATGGCCCAGAAGTTTAAAGCTGCTTGAGCGCCCAGTGCAATCGGACAAATGATGGTTCGCAACCCGTGCTGGAGAGATCGATTACCGAGGCCGGCGCTGCCCCTCATTGCCCTGCCGGGCATTTCTCCCCGTAAACGGGGCGAAAGAAGCTGGCCGCAACGCCGGCGCCTTCTTGCAACGCTGGTGATTGGCGAAACCATCGATGACAGCGCCCCTCGCCCCGTTTACGGGGAGAGGTCGCCAGCAGGCGGGTGAGGGGCAGCGCCATCGGAAGGTGCTCGTCTTGTTCGAACCAACCGTATGAATCAACGCCGCTCTCCGGCAGCAACAGCGGCCATCAAAGCCCCTCTTTCGCCGCCTCGGCCAAGCGCGCCGCATAGCGGGCCATGGTGTCGATCTCAAGGTTGACGCGGTCGCCGGCCTGGCGTTCGCCCCAGGTGGTCACCGTCAGCGAGTGATGGATCAGCAGCACGTCGAAGCGGGTGCCTTCTACCTTGTTGACGGTGAGCGAGGTGCCGTCGAGCGCGGCCGAGCCCTTGGGTGCGATGAATTTGGCCAGGTCGCGCGGCGCTTCCAGCGTGAAGCGCACGGCATCGCCCTCCTCCTTGCGCGCCACGATCTCGGCGGTGCCGTCGACATGGCCTGAAACAATGTGGCCGCCGAGTTCGTCGCCGATTTTCAGCGCCCGCTCCAGATTGATCCTGGTGCCGGATTTCCAGCCCGTCGCCGTCGTCAGCCTGAGCGCCTCTTCCCAGGCCTCGACCTCGAACCAGCGCGCATTGGCGCCGCTTTCCGGCAGCGCCGTCACCGTCAGACAGACACCGCCGCACGAAATCGAGGCACCGATGGCGATCGTCTGCGGGTCATAGGCGGTGTCGATGCGCAAGCCGACGCCCTCTCTCAGCGGCGTCACGGCAGCGACGGTGCCGACATCGGTGACAATCCCGGTGAACATCAGACTCTGTCTTTCAGTTTGACCATGATCTTGTCCAAAAACCGGTTCCCACTTTTTGGGATCATGGTCTTATCCACTCGGCGTAGCTGTCTTCGCCGAAACGCATCTCGCGCAGTTTGCGAAATCCTGCCGGGATATGGTCGGCGTCGGCGGGCGATGCAATGCCGCCCTTGCCTATCGGCTCCTGCCCCTGGAACAGCACGATGCGGTCGACCAGTCCTTCGGCGAGGAAGGCCTTGGCCACCTTGGCGCCGCCCTCGACCAGCACGCTGGCCATGCCGAGCGCCGCCAAATCCTCGAGCAGTTCCGGCAGCGCAATATCGCCTTCATACGTCTCGGTGCCGATGAACCGCACGCCGGCGCGTTCGAGCGCGGCCCGCCGGTGCGGGTCGGCTTCGGCGCAGGCGGCGACATAGAGCGGAACCCGGTCGACGCCGGCGACCAGTTTCGACGTTTCCGGCAGCCTGATCTGGCGGTCGAGCACGATGCGGGCCGGCGAACGGTTTTCCAGCCCTGGCAACCGCACTGTCAGCGCCGGATCGTCCTCCAGCGCCGTGCCGATGCCGATCAAAATGCCGTCGGCTTCGGCCCGCATCAGATAGACTTCGCGCCGGGCGATGTCGCCGGTGATCGAGACCTGTCCCTCGCCTTCCATGCCGATCTTTCCGTCGCTGGAAAGCGCAAGTTTCAGGATCACTTCCGGACGTTTTTTCAGAGATCGAATGAGATAGCCGGCCATCTGCTCAGCGGCTTCTGCCACCAGCACCTTTTCGACCACTTCGACACCGGCGGCACGCAGGATCGCATAGCCCTTGCCGGACACGCGCGGATCGGGGTCGCTCACAGCCCCAACCACCCGCGTGACGCCGGCATTGAGCAGCGCATTGGCGCAAGGGGGCGTGCGGCCATGGTGGGCGCAGGGCTCCAGTGTGACATAGGCGGTGGCGCCGCGTGCGAGCTCGCCGGCCTCGGCCAGCGCCTCGGTCTCGGCATGCGGCCGACCACCAACAGCGGTGACGCCGGTGCCGACGATCATCGGCCCGGTGCCGTCGTCGCGCACGATCAGCGTGCCGACCGAAGGGTTGGTCGCGGTCCGCCCGGCATTTTTCCGCGACAGCCTGAGTGCCGCCGCCATGAAGCGGCGATCAAGAACCTCTTGTTCGGCTTGGCTGGGCCTTGCCATGCTCAGCCGGCGTCCTCTTCCTTGAGCTCGTCACCTTTGAGCTCCCCCAGCACGTCGTGAAAATCCTTAGCCTCGCGGAAATTGCGATAGACCGAGGCAAAGCGGACATAGGCGACGTCGTCGAGCGATTTCAGCGCCTCCATAACCAGGCGGCCGACCTCGCCAGAGGCGACCTCGGTCTCGCCCGAGCTTTCGAGCTGGCGCACGATGCCGGTCACCGCGCGGTCGATCCGCTCGGGATCGACATTGCGCTTGCGCACCGCGATCTCGACCGAGCGCAGTAGCTTGTCGCGGTCGAACGGCACCTTGCGTCCGGACTTCTTCACCACCACGAGGTCGCGCAACTGCACACGCTCGAAGGTGGTGAAGCGGCCGCCGCAATCGGGGCAGACACGCCGCCTGCGGATCGCTGCGCCGTCTTCGGCGGGGCGCGAATCCTTCACCTGCGTATCTTCGGACTGGCAGTAGGGACAGCGCATGGACAGCCTTGTGTTCGCGATTCTCGTGGAGCGAAAGGCTTAGAGGTTTTTGCCGCGATGGCAAAGTATGGGAGATGGCCTCTCGCGCCTCAGAAATAGCGAGGTGCGAGAAAAATTGCCAGCATCATACCAGACGGCAACACCGGCCGATTACGGCGCGACGTCACCGGTCGGGAACCCACATGACACGCCGAGGCTGCGATAGGCCTTGGTGAAGCCGTCCATCGATACGGTCGCGACCGGAATGTCGGCGAAGCTGACATCGAGTGCGCTGGCGCGGCGCATGGCACGCAGCAGCGCCAGGCTGATCTCGGGCTTATTGTTCAACATCCATTTTCCGCCGGCACCGGCCATGGTATCGACGGTCGCCTTGACCTTGCCGTTGCTGTCGCCGAACACCGCCGGAATATTCTCGCTGGTCGGCAAGTCCTTGTTCTTCATGGCGATGACAAGGTTCGGATAGCCAGAGGGCGGCAGTGCATCGCCGTTCGAGAGGGCGAGCGTGAGAGTGCCGCTGGCACCGCTCGCGTCGAGAAAGGCGGTCGAGGCAACGCAGGTCTTGCGCAGATCCTCGCCGGTATCGATCTCGTCCACAGTGGTGGACCACTTGCCGAAGGTTTCCGTCTTCGGTGTGGCTGGGGTGGGCGCAGATTGTGCCAAAGCGGACCGCGGCGAGGTGGTCAATGTGACCAACACGCCAAGCGCGGCAAAGCCAGCGACACGGAAAATCTGCATCATTGTCAAGGCTCCTGTCCGGACTCCGTCCCCACTGAAACAGTGCTCTCATACGGCCGATAAGGGTGACCTTGCGTGAGCTCAACCGAGAAAGGGATAGAGCGGAAAACGATCGGTCAGCGCGGCCACCTTCGCCTTCACCGCTGCCTCGACGGCTGCATTGCCCTCGTCGGAATTCGCAGCCTTGAGCCCGTCCAGCACTTCGGCGATCAGCTTGCCGATCTCGCGGAACTCGGCCTGGCCGAAACCGCGCGTGGTGCCGGCCGGCGTGCCGAGCCGCACGCCCGAGGTGACGAACGGCTTTTCGGGATCGAAAGGGATGCCGTTCTTGTTGCAGGTGATGTTGGCGCGGCCAAGCGCTGCCTCGGCGCGTTTGCCTGTGGCGTTCTTCGGCCTGAGGTCGACCAGCATCAGATGGTTGTCGGTGCCGCCGGAGACGATGTCGAGGCCGGTTTCCTGCAGACTGGAGGCCAGCGCCTTGGCATTGGCGGCAACACTCTCGGCATAGACCTTGAAGCTCGGCTTCAGCGCTTCGCCGAAGGCCACAGCCTTGGCGGCGATGACATGCATCAGCGGCCCGCCCTGCAGGCCCGGAAACACGGCCGAGTTCATCTTCTTGGCGATGTCCTCGTCGTTGCACAGGATCATGCCGCCACGCGGGCCGCGCAGCGACTTGTGCGTGGTGGTGGTGACCACATGGGCATATGGCAGCGGCGACGGATGCACCCCACCGGCGACCAGGCCGGCGATGTGCGCCATGTCAACCATCAGATAGGCGCCGATCGAGTCGGCGATCTCGCGAAAGCGCTTCCAGTCCCAGACGCGCGAATAGGCGGTGCCGCCGGCCAGGATCAGCTTCGGCTTGGTCTCGTGGGCGGTCTTCTCGATTGCATCCATGTCGAGCAGATGATCGTCCCTGCGCACGCCGTAGGAAACGACCTTGAACCATTTGCCGCTCATGTTGACCGGCGAACCGTGCGTCAGGTGGCCACCGGAATTGAGGTCGAGGCCCATGAAGGTGTCGCCGGGCTGCAGCAGCGCCAGGAACACCGCCTGGTTCATCTGGCTGCCGGAATTCGGCTGGACGTTGGCGAAGTTGCAGCCGAAGAGTTTTTTGGCGCGCTCGATAGCCAGTTCCTCGGCCACGTCGACAAACTGGCAGCCGCCATAGTAGCGCTTGCCCGGATAGCCCTCGGCGTATTTGTTGGTCATGATCGAGCCCTGCGCTTCCAGCACGGCGCGGGAGACGATGTTTTCCGATGCGATAAGCTCGATCTCGTGGCGTTGGCGGCTGAGTTCGTTGCGGATCGCGCCGAAGATCTCCGGATCGGCATCCTCAAGCGTCGTTTCGAAGAAGGATTCGAATTTATTCGACACTGCCGCTGCTGTTGCCATGGGTTGAAATCCTTGATCCGGGGGGGCCTGCCGCGCCATTAACACAGTTGCTTTGCCCCCGCCACGTTTGCAGCGCGAAATTTGCTGGCCGGATTGCGCCAACGCGGGTCCGCGACGCCTATTTCCCCGACTGCCGGCCTTTGAGCAGGGCCTCGGTGAGGGTGATTTCGGCGAACAGCGCCTGCATCGTATGGTCGTTGATCTCGCGGCCGCGGAACATGGCACCCACGGCGGCGCGCTCGGCCTCGATGCCGGCAAGCCTGAGCTCGAGCTCCAGCCGGCCGGCTTCACGGGCCTCGGTGCGCGCTTCATCGGCCTCGTCGGAGGCGGCGATGCGACGCCGGTAACCGGCAACGATGCTGTCGGCCACCGCCAGGCGGGCGCCGGCCTCCTCGCCATCGCTGCCGTCATTGGCGACGCTCTCGATGCGGGCGATCGCCGCATTGGCCGCGCCGACGCGCGCCCGGCGCTCCTCGGCGGCACCGGGATGCTCGCCCGGCTCGACCAGCCCGCGCGCTATCTTCGGCAAGGCAAGGCTGGCGATGACAAGCGAACAGATGATGACGCCCGCGGCGAGGAAGATCACCACATCGCGCGCCGGAAACGGCGAACCGTCCGGCATTGCTAGCGGCAACGACAGGATGCCGGCCAGCGTGATGGCGCCGCGCACGCCCGCCACCGAGCCGGCGAGCCGCACGCGCAGGCCGAACGTCTCGGCCTTGCGCTTGCCAAATCGCGCGGCAAGGCGTGCCGCGATGTCACCAACCCAGATCCACAGGAAGCGCAGCGCGATCAGGCATAGGGTAAGGATCAGCACTGTCAGGATCGGCTCGATCAGCCAATGCCGGCTGCTCAGCTCGGGCGGCACATGGCGGATGATGTCGGGAAGCTGCAGGCCAAGCAGGATGAACAGCGCACCGTTGAAGACGAAGGACAGCGTCGTCCACAGCGATATAGTCTGCATGCGCGCCGATACCCCGAGATAGCGGAATATGCCGGACCCACTGGTGAGCACACCGGCGGTGACGGCGGCCAGGATTCCGGACGCGCCGGCATGCTCGGCACCGAGATAGGCAATGAAGGGGATCAGGATCATCACCAGCACCTGCGCCTCGGCCGGCACACCGCCGATGCGGTTGAGCAGTTGCAGCGCCTTGGCGGCGGCGAACACCGCCACCACACCGGCCAGGATGCCGACGGCAACGCCGTAGAGGAAACTCAGCGAAGCCGCGGCGAAGGAAAAGCTGCCGGTCAGCACTGCTGCCACGGCGAAGCGGAACATGACGAGGCCAGACGCGTCGTTGAGCAGCGACTCGCCTTCCAGAATATGCATCAGCCGCGCCGGCACCACGTTCCGGTCGACGATCGAGGAGACGGCTACCGCGTCGGTCGGCGACAGCACCGCGGCGAGCGCGAAGGCGACGACCAGCGGGATGCTCGGCACCAACCAATGCAAGGCATAGCCGAAGCCGACGATGGTGAAGAAGACGAGCCCGATGGCAAGGTCGAGGATCGGGCCGCGCAGCGCCAGCAGTTCGCGCTTGGGCACGCCAACGGCGTCGCCGAACAAAAGCGGCGGGATGAACACCAGCAGGAACAGCTCGGGATCGATCTCGACATGGATGCCGCGCACCGGCCATGCGAGTGCAGCACCTATGGCAATCTGCAGCACCGGCAACGGCACCCGCACCAGCCGGACCAGCGCGCCGGAAACGGCGACGAAGACAAGCACAACCAGGATGAAGATGGCGACTTGCATAGGGCTATACCGAACGGTGCTTTTCCGGCTATGCGCAAAGCGCGCCATCCAGCCGGATACAAAAAGGCCGCCCTTAGCGGCGGCCTTTCCAGAAAAAAATCAGTCGCTTAGAGCGCGGAGGTGATCTGCAGCTCGTTGGCTCCGTCGAGCCCGTAGATGTCGTCGCGGAACTGCACGACGCCAGGCCCCGTCGACCAGGCCGAGATGTAGAGGAAATAGACCGGCACCGGATTGGTGACCGGCACCGGGATGTTCTCGCCGCTCTTGATCGCCGACTCGAAATACTGGCGGTTCCAGCCCGGCGTGTCGCGCAGGATCCAGGTGACGAGATCGCGCACGTTCTGGACGCGCACGCAGCCCGAGGAATCGAAGCGCATCATCTTGCCGAACAGGCTCTGCTGCGGCGTGTCGTGCATGTAGACGCCGTCCGGACTCGGGAAATTGATCTTGACCGAGGCCATCGCATTGCCGGCGCCCGGATCCTGGCGGAAGCGGTATTTCTCCGCGTCGTCGGTCGACCAGTCGACGGTCAGCGGATCGACCTCGCTGCCATCCGGTGCGAACAGGCGGATCTTGCTGTCCTTGAGATAGTTGGGGTCCTTCCGCATCAGCGGAATGATGTCCTTGCGCACGATCGATACCGGCGCGTTCCAGTAGGGATTGACGATAATCTCGTTGATCTTGGAATCGACGATCGGGGTCTGGCGGTCGATCTTGCCGACAACGGCGGTGTGGCGCAGCACGACGCGGTCGTTCTCGACCGCCTCGATCTGGGCGCCCGGGATGTCGACCAGCACATAGCGGTTGCCCAGCGTGCCGGCGCGTTCGTTCAGCCGCTGCAGATTGGTCTGCAACTGGCCAAGCCGGACCTGCGCCGAGACATTCATCGCCGCATAGGTATATTGGCCCAAGGTCCCGTCGGAAGGCAGGCCATGGCGCGCCTGGAAGCGCTTGACCGCCGCATCGACATAGGAATCGAAGGCCTCTGACAGGCCGGCGCTCTGCGCCAGGTCGCCCGAAATCATCAAGCGCCTGCGCAATGGCACCACGTCGGGGTCGACAACGCCGAGCTGCAATTTTTTGGTGTCCGGAACCCGCTCCCAGCCACCCTGCGCGACAATATTCTGATACTGCGCTATCGCCTGCTCGGTGTACGCAACGGTCTGCAGGCTGACGATCGGCAGCGTCGAGGCCACCTTGCCGCCTTGGCTGTCGCGGGCGTCGAACTGGTCGTTCCAGTTGCCGCGGCCGGAGGATTTCAGGATATCCCCGATCACGTCCTGCGCGCTGGCGCCACCGGCAACCATCGTCGCGGCCAACGCGGAGGCTCCGGAAAGGAAGAAACGGCGACTGGTTCTCATGTACGCTCCAGACATTCCTGTAACAGTTTTTTCACCGGGCGATCCCGCCCGCACTCTAGGGTGGCGTCCTTAACAATTAGCCAACCATGGCGCCTATTGCTTATGTATGAGAACGCGCCGGGCGCGACGCGCGTTCAGGGAGACGTTTGGCTTCGCCGCAACATCACCCGCATTCTCGCTTTCACCGGGAATATGGCGGCAACGTGGCCCTGACCGCGATTTGGATCGGCTGGTCCTCACGAAACAGAAAGACCGGTGCTTTTCGGCACCGGTCCTTGGGTCGCTCCCGACCGCGCTTCTATGGCGCGGATCCCCTACATGCTACGGATATGCCTTACATGCGATAGGCGATGGTATCGTTCCAGAAGCGGTCGAGGCGCTGCAAGGCGCGGTTCATCTGCTTGAATTCTTCCGTGTTGATGCCGCCGACCTGCTCGATCGAGCCGACGTGGCGCTCGTAGAGGCCGGCGACGACTTCCGCCACCTCACTGCCCTTCGGCGTCAGCGAGACCCGCACCGAACGGCGGTCGATGCGCGAGCGCTGGTGGTTGATGAAGCCGAGATCGACCAGCTTCTTGAGATTGTAGGAGACGTTCGAGCCGAGATAGTAGCCACGCGAGCGCAGCTCGCCGGCGGTCAGCTCCGAATTGCCGATGTTGAAGAGCAGCAGCGCCTGGATGGCGTTGATGTCGGAACGGCCGTTGCGGTCGAATTCGTCCTTGATCACGTCAAGCAAACGGCGGTGCAGCCGTTCCACCAGCTGCAGCGATTCCATGTACAGCGAACGGATCGCCTCGCGGCGGTCGTCGGATACGTTGGCGGTCTTCGCCGCCGGACGGGAATTGATCATTGTCTTTGCCTCTCGTTTGTCGCCTGGTGATTTTTTGTTTTTCACCTTGATCGCGACACTATCGAATACTCATAAAATTCGACTTAAACGCTAGGGCTAACAAGAGCTTACCGGTAATAGGTTTCGAAAGAGGCTTAACGAAGGGTCACCCGAACAAGGATGATTAACCTAAAGATTTAGCCAATGATTCCGGGCGGAAGCCGATAGGAGTTAGAGCGTCCTTTGCGCGTACGACAGGACGCGCCGGCGCCATTCTTGTTGAGCATCGGTCCGATGCTCTATCGCCGGCTCTGGCGCTTCTGCATCCAGATCACCACGCGAAAGACGATGTAGAGCAGCGCCACCGCCGCATGCGAGGCGAGGATCAGCGGCCGGTGGCCGAAGAGCTCGGGAAAGCCGGCATACATGACGGTCTCGGTCGCCGCGCAGATGAACCAGATCACCGGCCCCCAGGAGGCCAGCATCCACAGGCCGGCGGCGGCGAAGGGAAAGAAGACGGCGAGCGTCACCGCCGCCACCTGCCAATGCACCGGCATCAGGTCGAAGCGCCATAACGAGCCGGGGTAGAAGCCGATCAGCCGGACCCAGTACAAAATCCCGAACAACAGGCAGTAGCCTGATATGACGCGCTGGAACCAGGCAAAGATGACCTCTGTCGTCGAGGGCTGGAGCACGACGCGTCCCGAGGTGACCTCGCTCACAGCTTGAGTTCCCGTTCGCCGAGCGGAGCAAAATAGGCATCGACGTCGGCAACGCTGACGTCGTCGATGCCTGCCGGCCGCCATTGCGGCATCGAGCCCTTGTCGATGATGGCGGCGCGGATGCCTTCGTAGAAATCGTGGCCCGCAAGCATGCGGTTGAGGATACGGAACTCCATCCGCATGCATTCGTCCATCGACAGCGTCAGTCCGGTTCTGATCTCGCGCCAGGCGACATGCAGGCTGGTCGGGGAGCGGGTGCGGATCGTCGCCAGCGTCTTTGCCGCGAACGCATCGGCCGGTGCGGCGCGCTGCAGGCTGCCGATGATGTCAGCCAGCGACGGTTGCGAGAAATGGCAGGCGATCGCTTCCAGCGTCGGACTGTCCGTCTCACGCCGGGCCGGGACGGAAAAGCCGCGCAGCGCCGATTCCGGGTCGCCGGTCGCGACCAGCCTATCGAGAAAACCGGCCTGGTCCTGCGCCTTGATCGTGTGCGTCGCCAGGCCCGACCACAAAGCGTCGCCATAGCGGATGCGGTTTCCGGTCAGGGCCAGATACATTCCGAAACCGCCGCCGACATCCGGCAGGAGATGACTGGCGCCGACATCCGGGAAAAAGCCGATGCCGACTTCCGGCATGGCGAACTGGGCGTTCTCGGTCAGCACCCGATGCGAGCCGTGGAACGAGATGCCGACGCCGCCGCCCATGACGATGCCGTCGATCAGCGCGACATAGGGTTTTTCGAACCGCGCGATGCGGGCGTTCAGCCGGTATTCGTCGGCGAAGAAATCGACCGGCGGCTTTCCGGCCCGGCCGGCCTCGTAGATGTGGAGGATGTCGCCGCCGGCAGAAAACGCCCTGCCCTCGGCCTTTACGACGACGACATCGACGCCGTCGTCGCGCTCCCAGGCGCGCAGCGCCTTGTCGAGCGCCCTAACCATGCGATGGGTGACGGCGTTGAGCGCCTGCGGCCGCGCCAGCGTGATGATGCCGGCCCTGCCCAATCGTTCGAAGCGGATCTCGTCGCCGCCAAAATCCATCGCCTAAGAATCCCTCCCCGCGCCGCTGGACTGATGTGCTAAAGCGTGGCGCATGGGTGCGTCAATGCCAAGGGCAATCCTGTACGGCAACGGTCAGCCGGAATAGGTATGCCGATATCCAGGTGAGCACGGCCTGGCACAATCGTGCCGCATTGGTCAGCGACGGAAGCTCGTGATAAAAGCCGCCGATCCGGAGTTTTGGCGATGAACAAAATAACCCCAGCAAAACCTGCCGGCGCGCGCAGCGTCGACGAGATCACTGGCAGCCGCCGTTTGCGCCGCATGCGCAAGGCCGACTGGTCGCGCCGCCTCGTCCAGGAGAACCGGCTGAGCGTCGACGACCTGATCTGGCCGATCTTCGTCGTCGATGGGAAGAATGTCCGCGAGCCGATCGCCGCCATGCCCGGCGTCTTCCGCCTGTCGCTCGACCTTGCCGTCAAGGAGGCCGAGCGCGCGGCAAAACTCGGCATTCCGGCGATCGCCACCTTTCCCAATGTCGAGCTCGGCCTGCGCGATCAGACCGGTTCGCACATCCTCGATCCGGAAAACGTCATCAACCGCGCAACGCGTGCCATCAAGCACGCGGTGCCCGAGATCGGCATCATCACCGATGCGGCGCTCGATCCCTTCACCTCCCACGGCCACGATGGCATCTTGCGCGACGGCATCATCGTCAACGACCAGACCGTGGAGCAGGTCACGGCGGCTGCCGTCATCCAGGCGGCGGCCGGCGCCGATATCATTGCCCCGTCCGATATGATGGATGGCCGCATCGGCGCCATCCGCGATGCGCTCGACGCCAATGGTTTTCAGGATGTGGCAATCATGTCCTACGCGACGAAATTTGCTTCCGCCTTCTATGGACCTTATCGCGAGGCGGTCGGAACCGCTGGCCTGCTCAAGGGCGACAAGAAGACCTATTATCTCGACCACGCGAATTCCGACGAGGCGGTGCGCGAGGCCGAGCAGGACCTCGCCGAGGGCGCCGACATGCTGATGGTCAAGCCCGGCCTGCCCTATCTCGACATCATCCGCAGGCTGAAGGACGAATTCCGGATGCCGACCTTCGCCTATCAGGTGTCGGGCGAATATTCGATGATCAAGGCGGCCGCCGCCAATGGCTGGATCGACGGGGACAAGGCGATGCTGGAATCGCTGCTAGCCTTCAAGCGCGCCGGCTGCGACGGCATTCTTACCTATTTCGCGCCCGAAGTGGCGGCGATGCTGAAGGGGTAGTACTCGCGATCATTTTGGGATTTTGCTGCAATCCGCTAGAATGGACCCATGAGCAGGAATGAGGTCATCGAACGGTTGCAGAGAAACGCAGATGCCATCAAAGGCATGGGCGCGACTTCGCTTTATCTGTTCGGGTCGGCGGCGCGGGACGATGCACAGCCGGACAGCGATCTTGATCTGTTCATCGACTATGATCCGGCGCGACGCTTTTCTCTGATCGATCTGGTCGGCATCAAGCAGTTTCTGGAAGAGAAGATGTCAGCGGAAATCGACATCACCACACGTGACAGCCTTCATCCTATGTTGAAGGCCGAGATCGAACAATCGGCCGTGCGCGTATTCTGATGGCAGTCCGCCGGATTGAGCCGATCCTGGCCGAGATTATAGCGGCTTTGGATGGCATCGGCGCTGCCACCGCCGGCAAGACTCTGGATGATTTTCGTGACGACTGGCTGCTTCGTCATGGCGTTGAGCGCGGCATCGAGATTATTTCCGAAGCCACCCGGCACATCCCGGACGATTTGATCGCTCTTGCTCCAGAAATTCCCTGGAAGCAGATCCGTGGAATAGGCAACATTTTGCGTCACGAATACCACAAGACTTCCGACGCTATCATCTGGACCGTACTGACAGACAGTCTGCCGCCGCTGCGCATAGCTATCGAGCGCATCCTCGAGGCATCGCGGCGCAAGTAACTGCCGCTGCAACCACTTGGCGGTGATCCTGATGCGGCTGGCCCAAACCAGCCGCCCATCGCTCGGCGCGATTCAAAATACCGCTTGCAAAATGCAATCACTCTAGCTAAGAACAACACTGCTTGCATTTAACAACTGGTTTAAGGAGGCAGTCATGTCCAAGCTGAGTGTCAACGCTTTCACCGTGTCAATCGACGGTTATGGCGCCGGTCCCGACCAGGATCTGAAAGAGCCGCTGGGCGTCGGCGGGGAAGCCTTGCACAACTGGATGTTCGGCACCCGAACCTTCCGCAACATGTCTGGCGAAGATCGCGGGACCACGGACATGGACGACGGGTTCGTGGCGCGCAGCTTCGAAAATGTTGGGGCGTGGATAATGGGCCGCAACATGTTCGGGCCGATCCGCGGCGAGTGGCCGGACGAAAGCTGGAAAGGCTGGTGGGGAGACAATCCGCCCTACCATGTACCGGTCTTCGTGCTCACCCATTATCCGCGGGATCCTATCGTGATGGAGGGCGGCACGACCTTCTATTTCGTGACCGACGGCATTCACTCGGCGCTTGAAAAGGCGAAAGCAGCGGCTGATGGCAAGGATGTACGGCTCGGCGGTGGCGTCGCCACGATCCAGCAATATCTCAGGGAAAAGCTCATCGACGACATGCATCTGGCGATATCGCCGATGCTGCTCGGCTCCGGAGAGAATCTGTTTGCCGGCATCGACATGCTCAAGCTCGGCTACCGCTGCAGCGAGCAGGTCGCGACGCCGAATGCCACGCATGTCATCATTGAGCGCGCGTAGTTCTCACTGCGGGCGCAGCCCTCTGCGCCGCGATCCTTCGCGCCCCCCTCTGTCCTGCCGGACATCTCCCCCACACGGGGGTGTTTGGACCGGGGACATCGCGAACAGGCGTGCGAGGACATCGCGAACAGTTTCCCATCTTATCGTTGGCTTACGTTGAGGTCGATGGTTTGGATTTTCTGATTCTGGTCGGGGCAAGCTTCCAGCACCAGCGAGAAGCGCGAATGATCGTCGAGCACGGTCAACGGATGCAGCCGCCCGGCGCGCAATGGCACATGG